>NZ_DASTAT010000125.1 GCF_035712445.1 Oligoflexus sp.
CATTCAGCTTCCCGAACATTTTCAAACCATGTCGAACCAGGTCCAATCCTTTGTCGAGAGAATCAAACGCAACTCCGACAATGCGCAGTTTCTGGTGCGCGGACTTTTGGAATCTATCCGGTCCCAGGGTGGGCTGCAGCTGTCGTTTGATCAGGTGGTATTCTCCGCCCTGGTCGATGACGCCGTCAAATCCCTGAATATCGTCGCACAGCAAAAGCAGCAGTCCATCAGCGCCCGGCATATCGACGAGATCAAGGTGTATCTTGATACGGGTCGCATGCGCCAGGTGCTGGAGAATCTGATCATGAATGCCATCAAATATTCCCAGACGAAAAGTCAGATCAACGTGCAGACGCTGCTGGCGGAACGTGATGGCGTCACCTACGCTGTCTTTAAATTGACCAATCCTGGCAAGAGCATCTCGGCCTCGGAAGGCAAAAAGCTTTTTGCACCCTTTGTTCAGGGACAGAATGCAGAGGCCATGAAAGACGGCGTTGGCCTTGGCCTTTCGATCGTGCACAAGGTCGTCGAGCTGCACGAAGGCTTTATTGAAGTCGGCAGCGACAATCCCGATGAAGTTTGTTTCCAGGTCTTTCTGCCGAACGCCACCTCGGTATTGGGTGCGCATCGCGATCAGATCATTCCCAGCGGTCAGACCGTTCTGGTCGTGGATG
Source organism: Oligoflexus sp. (assembly GCF_035712445.1). Classification (NCBI taxonomy): domain Bacteria; kingdom Pseudomonadati; phylum Bdellovibrionota; class Oligoflexia; order Oligoflexales; family Oligoflexaceae; genus Oligoflexus; species Oligoflexus sp. The sequence goes on from NZ_DASTAT010000125.1 coordinate 675, forward strand.
ATGATGAAGAGATCCGCGAATTCGCGGAAGCTGGTCTCACCGCGGCTGGTTTCCATGTGTTCACGGCCGATAACGGGGCTCGCGCGTTCAGCATCTTTCAACGTCATAAACCGCAGCTGATTATCTCCGATATCCGCATGAATCGGGTCGATGGTTTTGAACTCCTCGCCAAGGTGCGGGAGTCGCATCCCGGCACGCCGGTCATCCTTTTCTCTGGATTTTATGCGGGTCTGGAGCGCGATTTGAAACATACGAATCTGAAGCCTGATCTTTTCATGGATAAGCCCTTCCGCATGAGCGAGCTGGTGGCGAACGTCAAACGCCTCCTGGGCGAGGCGACGGCCAAGGCTTCCTGACGCTGATCACGGTGAAGATAAAACGGGGAGCCGATTTCGGGCTCCTTTTTTTTCTTGCGCCTGCCCGCAAGCCTTGCTACTTGTCTATCTGTATTCAATCCCGAAACATTTCAAAAGAGGCCTTAATATGTTGAATGGCAAGCCTTCGGCCATGCTGTCGTTTCTTTGCGTGCTCGCGCTGCTGTCCTGTGCAAGGGCTCCTGAATCTGTCAGCACTCCGAAAATTATTCAGGGTCATGCCGCCGAAGCCTTGAGCTATCCGGTCGTGGCGCTTTTGAAAGAGGACTCGGGTGGCGTCTGGTACGCCTACTGCTCGGGTGTGATGATCGCGGCCGATCGGCTTTTGACCGCGGCGCACTGCACGCAATCTTCCCTGGGCGAGGTGTATGAAGCGTCGTCCCTCCGCGTGCAGTGGGGGCAGAAGGATCCCGAAGCGGATCTGTCCCAGGCCCTGGCGGTCGCCTCCGTCTTTGTTCATCCGCACTATAATCCCGCGGCAATGGGCAAGGACAAGGATGGACTGATCAAGCCTGGGGCCGCTTATGATATCGCGCTTTGGACTTTGCAGCAGCCCATCACGAATCCTTTGTTTCATCCCGCTGCAATCATGCCGCCTGCAGAACTCAGCGCGAGTTTGCAGAATGAGCAGGAGATACTTTTGCTGGGTTATGGACAAACATCGGCGTGGGGATCGCCCTGGGAAAAGCGGCAGCTGATGGAAGCGATCACGCTGTATAAACCGAGACTTGTTTGGAATGTGAGGCGTCGTGAGCTGGTGAATGGGCGGCTTATCACGCGCACGGTGAGTCTCGAATTTCCGGGTGCGACGGAGGTGGAATTCTATGCTGGCGATCGTCATCTGCCGGATACCTGCAAGGGCGATAGCGGAGGGCCGGCGATGATGAAGGACGCGGGAGGAGAGTGGAAGCTTCTTGGTCTGACCTCGCGCGGTGATGCCAACTGCGATCGCGGTGGTGTTTATACCCTTGTCCCTTTGATGCAGAGCTGGTTTGCGGGTCTTTGAGATCTTTCCATATCTGACTTGCTCCCAGGGCTTTGCCCTTTGTATACAAGACCTCATACACATGACATGAGGTTTGTATGCTTTTCGGCAAAACTATTTCGGCTTTGGGGCTTTTACTGAGTCTTGCTCCGGCTTCGTTCGCGCGCACTCCAAGCGATGTTTCCCTTGAATGGCCAGCCTCCATTCCGCAGCTTCCCCAATTTGTTTATCTTCGCTGCAATGCCACCGGCTGGGACGTCAATGCCGCGACCCGCATGAAACGGGTGACGGGCCAGCCTCAGCTTCTGAGCCTGACTTATGATGTGAAAGAGGATTGGATGGTCGCTGCTGCGGATGACTGCTCACTCACGGCCACGCCGGTCAAGAATGGTTGGGGGGATCGTCAGGTTTATTTCGGAATTCAAAATGGATTCGTGAACGTGCCGAACGGCAGCGTGAATCTTTCCTTCAACTCCTCGGCTGATGTTTACTTCAAGGTGAAATATCCAGCCAAGGGTCGTTATACAGCGTATCTGAGCCTCAGTGATTATCCATTCTTCGCCGTCGTGCCTCACGTCGAATCAGGGCACTGACAGTCTGAAGGTAGAGCAATGTTAAGTCCGGCTGTGGCTTTGCTGGAGCCGGAGTTTCAAGAAAATGTTTCAGGCTCGCGGTGAAGTCGGTTCCTGAGCCTTATTCCAAAGGCGGACATAAAGCCCTTCGGGATCGTAAAGCGAGGCCTGGTGTTCGGGATCGAAGCGTCGATCGCGAGGATCCTGTCCAGTGCCCGCCTGATAAGCCCAATTGCCCCAATTTGAAGCCGGATCGTAGTCGATGAGCTGCTTTTCAAAATAGGCGGCGCCTGATCGCCAGTCTCCACCCATGGTCTTTACGAAGTAATTGGCGACGTTTTGTCTTCCGCGATTGGACATCCAGCCTGTGAGATTCAATTCCTTCATGTTGGCATCTATAAACGCCTGTCCGGTCCTGGCCTGGCTCCAGGCTGCAAAGGCTTCGCTTGAAGCCGGTGTTTGGGCTTGCGCTTTCATGCCGGTAAAAAGGCGAGACCCCCATTTGTGTGCGATCCAATGAAAGTATTCCCTCCAAAGAAGCTCGAAGTATAACCAGTAGGTCGAAGCGTTCTGGATTCTTTCGCTTTCATAACGCTTGATTTCAGCATGGATCAGCCGTGGCGAGAGTGCCCCGACAGCGAGCCAGGGCGAAAGCTTCGAGGAATGATCCCAATTCAACATTCCATCCCGGGTTTCCTTGTAGCCGCGCAAACAATCTTTTTGCCAAATATATGCGTTCATTCGGTCGATACCGGCTGCTTCCCCGCCCGGGATATGAGGATGCAGGTGCGTGATCCGCTTTGCGATCGCCTGGCCATCCAGTCCGCTCGGTCCTCTTTTCATCAAAGGCTCCGGCAGCGCAGTGGGGGCGGGATAGGGGGCTGGAACCTGAAGACGACCTTCGATGGCTTTTCGAAAATGCGTGAAAACTTCGGGTAGATCCCCTATGGGGAAAGGCAGATCAGCCTCGTTATAAAGGCTTCTTGTTTCCAAGGCCTCACAGGAAATTCCGAGGCTCCTTATCCACGCTTCGTCCGCCTGCTCATCGCTGCAGGCTTCCTTGCTATAAAAAATGCGATCAAAGCTTTGCTTCTGGAGCAGTTCAGGAAGAACGTCCCGGATGTCTCTATCCTCGATCTGAATGGCAGCGCCGCGATCTTCCACGGCTGCTTGAAACGAGGCGAGAGAAGCCCAGAGAAAGCTGCGGCGGAACTTTCCCGCACGTCTCTGACTTGCTGAAGGACACCAAAGAATATGCCCCTGTGTCGCGAGCTGCTGGAAGCGGAGTAACGCTGGATTATCATGCATTCTCAGGTCAGAGCGAAGCCAGTACAAACCTCTCATCCTCAGTCCTCCCGGGAAAACCTTGCGACCTCAGCGTGCCCAGTATGCCACGGGACCGGTCCCGGGTCACCAACGCGTTGGGAAGTCAAAAGGCCTTGGAGGCGGAAGATTTAGAAGAGCAGCCACACACCCAGATAAGGCTCCAGCCAACGATCCCGCCAGGGCTGCCCGTCGAGCGGAGCGGTGTCCGTTTCCGAGCCCGAGCTCACGCTGGATGTCTTGTAGCTGACATCAATGAGCAGGACGCGTGGTCCGAAACGCAGCCAGCTGCTTCCAAAATGAAGACCAAGATCGAGGATGGAACCTGAGCCACCGTAGTAGCTGGTTTTGGCTTCGACGCTCGGGAAGTCATAGTCAAGCCTTGGTTTATACAGAAAGGTATAAAACGCTGAAATATATTCGGGCGCGACATAGCCGAGGCTCAGACCCGTGGCGGATAGCTGCACGCGGCTGTCCTGGGCATGAACGGTATTTTGCAGCCAGGACGCCCCAAGGGAGAGTCCGTAAGGCCCGCGCCAGGCGGCGGTGATGATGGCCTGGCGTTCGGAGGCCTTGCCGATGCCATCGGGCGTTTCTTCCCAGTGATAGCCATACCAGTAGGCAGGCATGAAGACGAAGGACGCCTGCTTATCAGCCGCCTTCAGGGCTGTGGGGATCATGAGCAAAAAGCAGGTGATGAGAACGGAGCGCATGAACCACACCTCGATGAAAAAAGGCCTGCCGTTGTTATCGGCAGGCCTTTTCATTCATTGAATGTTACGCCGATCAAGGGAATGCAACCAAACCCTGACCATCAATCTGCCCGTCGAGGCATTTGAATTTGGACGGCGAGTTGACGTTTTCCGCGATGACGGGTTTCAGAAGCAGTTCGTTTTTCACAGCGAAGCTGCTGTTTTTCGCATTGGTGATCACGACCTTGGCATTTTTGGTCAGATAAAAGACCCCGATGCTCTTCCATTCGCCCTGGTTGGCGGAATCATCAATCGCACAGTTTTTATCCTTGGCTTCCATGCTGGTCACATTCACTTTTACTTTTTTGGAATCATTGCTCCACTTGGCCATGATCATATAAGGACCAGGCACGAAGTCATTATGCTTGCCGATCGCGACGATGGATTTATTCTCTTTGGGCAGCACCGAGATGATCGTTGCGGCGTTGGACTCATTAAGAGTCAGAACAGGACGCGAGCTGTCTTCAGGATCCTTGGCCGCCACATGCTCGTCGGTCACAGCTGGAGCCGGTGCAGGCGCTGGTGCAGGGGCCGGAGCTGGCGCCGGAGCCGGTTCGTTCACCACGATAACAGGGTCCAAAGGAGGCTGGCTGGCAGTCTCCGTGGGTGCCGCAGGCGTTTCTGATGCCGGCGTTTCCTGGGCCGGGCTCGAAGGTGCGGGCTCGGATGCTGGAGGCGCACTATCCTGAGAATTTGAAGTGGGTGTGTCCGCAGGAGCTGGTGCCGCTGCTTCCTGAGCAGGAGCCGCAGACTCAGACGTCGATGGAGCGGCCGGTGTCGATGCCGGTGCATCAGCCGGAGTCGGTGCAGACACGGTTGCGGTTTCCCCGCGATTCACCACGACGTCGCCGTCTGGAAAGATCTTGATAAAGGCGGCATCGCCCGACTGACTGCTGCGATTATCACGAGTTGGAGTGGCATCCGATTGCTCTTCGGTCGCAGCTTCTTCCTCGGTCTGTTCGGCTTTTTGATTGTTGCACGCGGTTGATCCCGTGAGTGAGAGAGCCAGGATCAGTGCCAGTTTCAGATTGCTGTTGTTCAAAGACATCGCAAGTCTCCTCGAGCGTCAGGATTGGTTTCCTCCAGGGGGCTCACGGGGCGAGCTTGCACTTGAAATACATTTCGGCAGATCGCCGCCCAATTCTCCATACTTTTTTTATTCGGTAAAAAGGTCCAATAAGTCAGTGCTTTAACGAGGCCTGGGAGCGATTTTTTACCGGCGTATCAAACTCCACTTTCGATCAGGCCCACGAAGAAAGGTATTTACGATACTGATTGGTTCCGTATATAAAGAGCGGGGAGGAACCCATGACCAAGCCGGAACGCGGACGTCCTTTGAATCCTGAAACCCATCAGGCCATCCTCGATGCAGTTCCCGAACTGCTGGCCTCGATGCGCTATGCGGATCTTACTTTCGATCGCATCGCTGCGGCAGCAGGAGTCGGCAAAGCAGCTATCTTCAGGCGTTGGAAGAGCAAGGCCGCGCTTGTTACGGATGCCTTGCGCATCATGTTCGAAGCCAGTAATCCGGTCCTGCCCTGCAGTGGTGATCCCTTGCAGGATATCAGAATCCTTTTGGACCACACTGTCCATTGGTTGACGCGAACTCCGGCCGGTGCTGTCATGCGGCATCTGATTTCCGAGCTGCCGCATGAACCGCAGCTCGCGAAGATGATCGCAGACCTTGAAACAGCGCGGAGGCGACTTATCCTTGATGTGCTCGCTCCCTGGGACGAGTTCATGAATCGCGATATTCTCGTGGCCCTTTTGTTCGGCCCGCTCTATTTTCGATGGCTCATGACCGGCGAAG
>NZ_DASTAT010000126.1 GCF_035712445.1 Oligoflexus sp.
GATCGACCAGTGCGCGACTGCGAAAAGAACGGCGCTCACAAGCACAGCGGTACTCTTACGCCAGCGTTTTTGCAGAAAATCCGGAAGCCAGGCGCGAAAGAAAATTTCCTCGAAGATACCGCTCAGCAGAAAACTGAGAGCCGTCCAGCTGAGCGGATACGATCGGATGAAGTGCTGACTGTCATAAAGCGGTTCGAGCAGCGGGTCCTGGACCAGATGAAATTCCAGCAGCAGCCACAGCACAAGGCTGTTGACCAGCCAGATCACGGGCAGAAGCGCGAAGGCCCTGAGGGCGTGATGACGCCTGACCCACTGTCTGGGCCGACCGTAAAGCGTCCAAAGGCTGGCGCATTGAAGGGCGATCAGGGCCGCGCTCATCGCTTCCATGCCATGGATAAAGGGCTTCAATTCCCATTGTGGATAGACAAACATCCGCAAAAACGGATGCAGGACGATCCAAAAGAGAAGGTTGACGATCACCCAAGCCGGATGCTGAAACACAAAAACCTGACCTCTTCGACGTGACAGGAAGAAGCCGAAGCTAGCCTGTTCCAAAGGTCGCGGTCAAGCCAGGGGACCATGGTGGAAAACGAAATTTGAGTTTACCGGGACGGATGCGAGGCAGGCCTGCGTCCCGCCCAGAGTCGGCCTTGCTATTCGCCACTGGCCGAGGCTGGAGGGGGGTTCGATAGGGCTTTACGGTTGGCACTGCGGCGTTTCAACCAGCGGACCAGATAATAGATACCCACCACCAGAAAGATCACAGCCAGCACGATTTTGAATTGCTTGAAATAAACGAGGATATGCTCCCCATAGAACGCCACGAGCAGAACCTGAGTGGGGACCGAAATTCCCGCCGCAAGGGCGTCGACCATCACAAATTTCGCCGTACTCAGGCCCATCATGCCGCAGGCGAAGTGCCCAGGAAACCTGAGACCCGGCGTGAAGCGGAAGGCTCCTGCCGCCCACATTCCGTACTTCTTGGTCCATATGGCAACGTCGTCCATGCGGGCACGGAAGCGAGCAGTGTAGCGTGAACGTAAAAATTGACCGCCAAACCTTCGTCCCAGGAAAAAGACGAGGCAGTCCGAAAAAATAACGGAGAAGAATGCGACGCCCGCCGTCACGTAGGGATTGACCGCGGTGGCACCGACATAAGGTGGTGGATAAAGATCGGGACGTGAGCCGATGTAACAGACAAGGCCCGCACTCACGAGCGTGATTTCTTCAGGCGCGGGCAAACCAAAACCGGACGCCAGCATCAACAAAAATATAGCGCAATAAATCAGAATGGGCTGATAAGCATATTGAGTGAACCAATTCAGCAAATCCTGTTCCGAAAATCCCATTCACTTTCCCTCTCACGCAGCTGTCGACACCAGATCAGCCCTGGAGAGGGCCATCGGTTTGGCATCAAATAGGGTCGAACCCACAGGAACCGACAGAGATATCACATTCTGTCGCAAAAAGTTAGAGTTTCCTCGCAGGTGCAGAGGCCTCAGCATATTGACCCATCGGCATATTTTGAAGGGACTGAAGTCCGAACTGCGCATGGGAAAGGGATTCATGCTTACCCTATCTTAACATTCTGACTTTAAGAATATTATGATAACAGTCTCCAAAACTGCCGCGCACAGCCGAGCTTACGTGCATCCATCAAGAACTTGCGTTTAAATACCGAATTGTATAAATAGAACTGGACCTTGAAGAAGGAGTCCCCAGTCGGCCCCAACGCCGACGCCTTATGCGTCACTGATTTTCCTCAATAGTATCGCTTGCCTGAGCTTGATTTTTCATCGAGTTCACAAGCCTATTTTGACGAAATTACAAGGGACGCATATGATACAGATTCTCAATCTGTCGTTTGCCTATTCAGACGAATATCCACTGTTTCACCAATTGCATTTGAATCTTGCCCGCGCGCGTCACGGTCTTGTTGGACCCAACGCGGCCGGGAAAAGTACTCTCTTGGCTTTGATCGCCGGGCAACTCGCACCGACGGCCGGTTCCATTTTTTATGAAACAAGGGACCTTCAGTATGTGTCGCAGCTCGACGCCCAGACCTGCGCGGAAACCACTGACCTTAGTATGATCCGCACAGGGCGCAGGATTCAAACAGATGAGGCCAGCGTGGAAGACTGGACCTTCATGGAAGAACGCTGGCCCATCTATGCGGCGATGGAGCAGAAACTTCAGGAGTGGGATCTCAAGGATTTGGATTTTTCCCAAAGCCGAACCTTCAGCGGCGGCACCTGGCAGCGGCTGCGACTCGCTCTGGCCCTGGCTTACGAGGAAAGTTTCCTGCTGCTCGATGAACCCAGCAACCATCTGGATCGCGAGGGGCGGCTGAAGCTGATGGCCGCCTTGCAGAAACATCGTGGCGGCTGTCTGGTGGCGAGTCACGATCGTGAGCTCCTCGGCTGCATGGATCTGACGCTCGCGCTGGAAGCAGGCCGCGTCCAGGTTTACGGTGGACCCTATGATTTTTATAAGGCTGCCTATGAGGAACAGCAGGCTTCTTTCCAGGCGGCCTGGAAAGAAGCCCGCCAGGAGCTGGACAAGGCCCAGGACACAGCGCAAAGAGTGCGGGAAAAACAAACCAAAAAATCCGCGCAGGGTTATAGAAATCGCGAAAAGCTCGGCCTGCCACGCATCGCCTATGGCCTGCGCCGCATGCAGGCGGAAGCGACCAGCGCCCGGCTGGATGGGCAGCACGAGGAAAAAATTGCCCAGCTCCAGGAGCAGCTGCGTGAAAAAGCTCAAAAGCTGATCGAAAAACCGGAACTGCATTGCGACGCCAAGGGCACAAGGCGGCCGGGCGATCGTCCGCTTTTGGCCCTGGATCGGCTGCAGCACCGCTGGTCCGAGGCGGACCTTTGGGCTGAGCCTCTCTACCTGCAGCTGGCGGCCGGGGAGCATGTGGCCATCATCGGGGATAATGGCTCCGGCAAGAGCACGCTTTTGAAAATCATCATGGGTCAGATCGAACCCAGCGCGGGCAGCATTCACCGGCGTTTTCGCGAGGCGTTTCTGCTCGATCAGGATCTTGGCATGCTGCCGCGCGCCCAGAGCCTGCTTCAGATCTGGGAGGATCCTGTTTACCTGGCGGATGCCGGTTTACGGCGAACCATTGCCGCCCGGCTTGGTTTGAAAGCGCGTGAAGCGGAAACACCGCTGGAACGTCTGAGCGGGGGCCAACGCCTCCGAGCAGCCCTGGTTCTTCTGGCGACGCGGGTCACGCCTCCGGATTTGATCCTGCTCGATGAACCGACGAATCACCTGGATCTCTTCGCTCTCGAATGCCTGGTCGCAACGTTGCGGGCGCTGCCCGCCAGTCTGATTGTTGTCACACATGATTTCCGCTTTTTGGAGGATTTGGCGGTCCACCAGCGCTTCGAATTGGTCAGAGCCCGTTGAATCTGCTAACGTATGGAAAACAGGTGAGTGATCTATGAGAACGTGGAAGAGACTGTTCGGTTCGTCATGCGATTTGGCTATTGATCTCGGTACGGAAAATACCTTGATTCAGTCCCGAAGCCGTGACGCGCAGACCTGGAATGAACCTTCGATCCTGGCCTACGCGTGGAGGCCGGATGGTGCCCGCGTGCCCTGGGCTGCAGGCCAGATGGCTTTGCGCATGGAAGGCCGCACCAACGAAGCCATGGATACAGTGAGGCCCCTGGAGGACGGCGTGATCGTCCATCTTCAGGGCGCTGTGGATATGCTCCGTATGATGGTGCAAAGCAGAATCCGCATGCCGCCGGATCAGGTGCTCATTTCCTTTCCTCATGCGATCACTCCGATTGAAAAACTCGCCTTTCGCGATCTGGCCCGCTCTTTGGATCCTGAGCGCGTGCTTTTGGTGAAGGAACCCCTGGCCGCCGCCGTGGGTTCCGGCCTGGATATTCTGCGTTCTCATGGTCACATGATCGTGGATCTGGGCAAGGGCATCGTCGAAGCGGTGGTCATGGTCCAGGGCGAGGTCGTGGCGGCGAGTTCTTTGCGCCTGCACGGTCGCACAGAGAATGAGCGTCTCGAACATTACATCAAGGAACGGCATGGATTGCTTTTGGGGCATGCGACCCTGGAAGATATGAAACGTCGACTGCATCTGAAGCAGGCTGATGAAGTCCTGAGCATCAAGGGCCTGTCTTTGACCACGGGCCTTCCGCAAAGACTGGACCTGCGGGTTCAGGAACTTCTGGAGATTTTGGACCCCTATATGCTCGCGATCGTTTCCTGCATTGTGGAAGCCTTGGAACAGACGCCCGTCGAGCTGCTCGGTGATATCATGGACCGCGGCATCCGCCTCACGGGTGGCGGAGCCTTGTCGCGGCATGTGCTCCTGGGTCTGGAACGCAATCTTCCTTTGAAATTCATTCCCGTCGCTGAACCCCTGCAGGCCGTGGCTTTGGGCAACCTTTCCATCCTTGCTGATACGACCCTGCAAAGACAGCTCTGTTCATGAGCGTGGCCGGGCAAACTTTGCCTCTTCATGAAAAAAAAGAGGCGCCGATGGACAGTGGGTCACGTAAGGAATAAACATGCGCGTCATCTCCCTCAGCATTCTCCTCTTCAGCATGCTCCTCGGAACCCGCATGTCGGCGGCGCCCATTGCTGTGCAGGGTGGAGTTGATTTGAGTGTGGTCGACTGGCAGGAAGAGCCTATCGTACCCCTCAGCGGAGAATGGCAATTCTATTGGAATCAGCTGCTCACTCCCGATCAGCTGGCGGCCAACGCAGGGAAGCTGACAGGCTACCTGTCGCTGGAAAATCAGTGGTATAAAACCGCGATTCCCGGCGCGGACATAAGCCGTTGGGGAAGCGCCACTTATCATGTGCGCCTTTACTTGAACGAGCCCAAGGAGCTGATGCTCGCCGTCCCCATCCTGAACAGCGCCTCGAGGATATGGATCAACGGGGAACTGATGCAGGATCTTGGAACTGTGTCCTTGACTCAGGAAGGCGGCAGCGCAGGTGTGCGCCCGAACCAGATTCGCTTTTCGGGCCAAAAGGGTGAAAACACCCTGACCCTTCAGATTTCCAATCATCATTTCTGGTACGGTGGATCCTCGCAGCCTTTGCGCATCGGTCTGCCGGATGCCTTGCACAAAGAAGCGCTGCGCGCGACGATTCAGGACGCGCTGAGTTTCGGCTTCATTCTTTTCATGGCTATCTATCACATCTACATTCGTTTCCTTCTGAAGCGCAGCAACGGTGCGCTCTATTTCGGGCTGCTGAGCTTGGCTCTTGCCGTGCGCATGGGATTCGTAGGCGAAGGTCGCATTTTCTACCAGATCTGGCCGGGCGTGCCCATGGAACTGCGTTACCTTGTCGAGTATCTTGGAGTGTCGTGCGGCACGGCCTTCGTCATGGCCTTCTATCGGGAACTTTATCCGCATGAGGCGCCCAGGTTCCTCTATCTGCCGTCTATCTACATCGCGTCGGCCTGGGCCGCCTTCATCGTCGTCGCCCCAGCCCGCTATTATCCAGGCTTTTTGGAGCTCTTCCAGATCATTATCCTTCTCAGCGGCCTGGTTGCGATCTTCACGGCCGTTTGGGCTGCAAAACGTCGCCGGGATGGTTCCCGACTCCTCATGGCCAGCAATCTTCTTTTCTTCGCCACGGTCGCGCATGACATTCTCTATCATCATCGCATTCTGAATTCGGTGCCCTTGATTCATTATGGACTCATGAACCTGATGATCAGCCAGGCTTTGATTCTGGCCCAACGCTTCGCTCGCACATTCGATCGAGCCGAGCGGGCCGAGCATGAAGTCACGAAGCTGAATCAGGGTTTGGAGCAGAAAATTCTGGAGCGCACCGAGCAGATCAACACCATCCTGTCCCATGTCCGCTCGGGCTTTCTCCTCGTCGATCGGAATTCCTATCTGCAGACGGGCTTCACCTCGTCCTGCGAGACGATTTTGAATCGCTCCCTGAAAGTCGGGGTCTTGCTGCCGCAGCAGCTCGGCTTCGGCAATCGCCTTGAAATGCAGTTCATGCTGGCCATTCAGCAGATCTTCGATTCAGACCTGCCGACTGAAGTCGCCATGCAGCAGCTGCCCACGCGCTTTCCGATCGACAGGCGCATGATCGGACTGCAGGCGGCCGCGGTGAAGTCGCGGGAAAAAGGCCAGGTGACGGCCGTGCTGCTCACCATCAATGACGTCACCGATCTGGTCGCGGCCGAGGAAGGTCTGCGCCGCGCGGATATCCTGATTCATATTCTGGAGGATCAGGATGCGTTCCGCATTTTCCTCGCCGATTTCAAAAAGGATCTGGAGGCTGCCGCCCATTCCGTGACGCAAAAGGATGCGGTTGCTCTTCATTCCATCATTCATACGATGAAAGGCAACGCCGCAAGCTTCAATCTGGATGATTGGGTCGCGCGGCTGCATCTGCTCGAAGACAAATCGCCCATCACGCTCGCGGACATCAAGAGCGTCGCGGATCATGTCCGCAGCTTTTTAAAGCAAAGCGAAGGCATACTGCACCTCGACTTTGATCAACCTCTCCGCAGCTCCTTCAGCGTCGACCAAAGCGATCTGAATGCGCTGCGGGAAACCCTGGAGCCGGTCGCTTCGCCTTCGGCGCTGAAACGCCTGGATTCCTGGTCGCGATCCGTCAAGGCCCTGCCTTTGAAGAGTTACACGACCCCTCTGGGCCCCATGGTCCATCGCGTGGCGGAGCAACTGCAGAAGAGCGTGACCCTTGTGGTAGAGGGCGCCGATATCAAGGTTGATAACGGCTTCGCGCCGCTGCTGACAACGCTGCCGCATCTGATTCGCAATGCGCTCGTGCATGGGATCGAGGATCCCGAAGACCGCGGGAACAAACCGGCCCAGGCGACCATAGCTTTACGATTCTTCTCGCTGCCGGACGGTGCCTTGCGAATCGAAATCTCGGACGACGGTCGGGGTTTGGATGTCGAGCAGATCCGTACGCATGCTGTCAGCCACGGGCTTATCCATACGTCCCATCCTTTGAGTGAAAAGGAAACTATGGAGCTTATCTTCCACCCGAACTTCTCGACCGCGGAGCGCGTGACGGAACTGGCAGGACGCGGCATGGGCCTTGCGGCTGTGGCAGCTGCCGTTCAGGAACTGAATGGTCACTATGAAGTTCGGAGTGAAAAGAATCAGGGCTTTCATCTGCAGATCGTCTTGCCACCCCCGCATGCCACGCGCCTCGAACGGGTTGTCTGATCAGGCGCTGGCTGGAAGAGGCTGGCTGTTTCCGTGATGCAATTCTGTGAAATAGAAACAGTTGGCCTGCTCATCATCGCGAATGGTCTGCTGCACCGAATCCACATCAAAGCGTTGGAAGAGAACCTGAAAATTCGGGCTTAGCATGCTGAAGATGCGGGCGTCGATCACCAGCAGATTGCCGGTCAGGACCAGCTGCCTTAAAGCACCCTTGCGCAATTTTTCATAGCGATCCGCCAGGATGATGCCACGGCCGAACATATTGTATTCCACGACGCCGGCCGAAGGATAGTAGGCCTCGACTTCGCCGAAGACGATAGAGATCGAAGCCAAAGGCGGCTTTAAAAAGCCATGGCGCAAGGCTTCGGCGTGAAAATTCTTCGAAAACTGCATCGCCAGTTTCATGGCAAGGTCAGCAGGATTCTCGCCATTCGGCGTTTGGAAAGGAAAGCCGACGCTACAGAAAAAGCCGTCGCCCACTTCCTTGAGACGATAGGCGCTGGCCTGCATCTTCTTTTGATTGTAACCGGCCAGCATATCGCGATAGCAAAGTGCGAAGGTATCATTCAGGAATGCGCGGGCTTTGTTGCGGTCAATCTTCGAACTGCTGATGGTATCGAAGGCGATCACACAGGCCTCGCTTTGGCCCGTGGGCATGGTCTGTTCGAGATTCGAACCGTTTTTAATGAGTTCGATCTGATGCGGATAGATGATCTTTTCGAGCTGGCTGTAGCTATGCGCCTTCGAGGCTTCTTTCTCCACCAGTTTTTTGATGAAGATCTCGCGTTCGGCCGTGGATCTGTTCTGCAGATAGTTGTAGCGCTCCCCCAAGGCCAGCGAGAGAACCAGCCCTTCGATGGCAGCCCCAAGGATCTGCGCCCAGGTCGTGAAAAGGTTGATGGGCAAAAGTCCAGCCGTCTTCAGCGCCATCACCCCTGACGCCATGAGGAGCACGGCCCAGCCGGCCGTGTAGTAGATTGCCGGTCGATAGCCGCGCAGACTGGACCAGATCCCAAGACCGAGAAGCAGGAGCGAGGAGGCAATAGTCAGGAAAACCACGAAAGCGGAATCCAGACGATAGGGCAGAAAGAAGCCGGTCAGAAGACTGCTTGCTACAAAAAGCATCACGATGCGGACCAAACGCGCAAGCTTCGGATGAAAGGCTTCGAGATTCAGAAAATGTGCGGCGAAGCTAAAGGCGAACGTCCAGGCGATCTTCACCGACACATGCAGGCCTTCGTTCCAGTAAAGGACAAGGGCCTCGCTGCTGCCCACCAGGAAGATACGGCTGACGCCGGAAAAAATAATCTGGACGCTGAGGAAGGCGAGAAGATAAATCACATAGTGCAGATAGACTTTGGACTTCATCGAGAAATAGAGGAAGAGGTTGTAGCAGGCCAGGATCAGCAGACTGCCGAGGAGGACGGCGACGAAGACCAGTTCCTTGTTAACCTTATTGAAGTAAGGCATGGGTTCCCAGAGGTCGAATTTACCGCTGACCAGGGCCGAGTTTTTCACCTTGATATAAAGTATATTCTCGCCAGGCTGAAGGCGCAGGCTGAAAACCGGATTGCGACTGTGGGCCACGGCTCCGTCCGACGCGACGCGATCCCCGGCGGTCATGATTTGGATCATCTGACCCTTGTGCTGCAGATGAACAGTGATTTCGTCGGTCAAGACATAGGGATGATCGAGGAGCAGTTGAAAACTTTCATGACTGCGGTTGATGAGGACGGTCCGAATCCATAGGGCGCCTTTTACATAAGGCAGGGATGAGGCATGATCAGACGTGGCTTTCCAGCCGCTCGCGCGCAGGACCTGCGCAAGGTCCATAGCGCCTTCCGTATCAATCTGATACTCGCTTTGATTCCAGATATCGAGAGCGGCCAGCTCGTTCTTCGCAGGCACGACGATGGGTTCCGCGGACAGTCGTGACGCCAGCAGAGTGAGGACGAGCAGCATAATGTTTGTTATTAAGCCCATTTTCCCTCTCGTGCAGGGCGCATCGGCATTCAATGGGGAATCTTAATAACTCAAAGCACTTTTCACCTTTTTTTGAGTTCTTACCTAATGGAATGAACGATCACTCCGCTTGTCATAGTTAAAAACTATTGCTAATTTCATTATCATAGCGAATACCCATTCGATGGAAGGCAATGGAGGGCCTTGCTTTGATGAAGTCATGGATGCGTTTGAAGTATCATCTGGAAGTGGCCATGCCCCTGACGATTGCAATTTTTGCAGCGGTGCTGGCGATCAATGATCTTTTTGCCGGAAAGTATGGATCGGACGAGATCAAGGTCAGCAATATGCGCAACAATTCCTATCAGTGGTATCAGAGCAAAGGCATCAAGAGCACGATCGTCGAAGGCCAGGTGGACCTTCTGCAGGTGCTGTTAGGATCAGGCAGCATCGCGGCGGATAAAAGGGAGGACATGCAGAAGCTGGTGGGGCAGCTGCAGGCCAAAGTGCGAAAATATGAAAGGGAAAAAACCGAGATTCTGATGGGATCCCGGCAAATTCCAGAGGATCAGTGGATCCAACCAACGGATGGAAAGCTCGGACTGATCGTCGGGGCCAAGGAATATGATGGCTATCTGGAATCGCTCGACAGCGCGGGCAACTTTTTTGATATCGCCTCGATGCTGTTTCAGCTCTGCCTCGTGACAGGTTCGGTTGGCATCATCATCAGTCGTCCTGCGATGAAGTGGGCCTTCTTTCAGTTTACTGTTTTCACGGGAGCGGTCGGACTTTTCCTGAGTGCGGGCGGGCTCTGGATGGCGTCTCTGGTTGTGGTTTAACTAATTGATTTTTATTCATTATTGGGAATTTCACCGAAAGGTAAGGTTTCCACGCTCCACTCCTCCGTGCGTTGCACCGAATGCAGTCCGAATGTGCGACCTCATGGAGGAGGAATCTCATGCAAGGATTGTGGCTCACATTGGTTTTTGGTCTGCTGCTGCCCGGCTGCGCCAATGAAAAATTTCGCGATCAGGTCGAGCAAACCCGGACCCAAGCCGTCGATGCCGCCGGTACCAGCGCGGATCAGCCCACAGAAAAAGATGCCGCCGAGGCCACGGCCAGCATGCCTGCTGACGTTACGGAAAGCACCGCGGATGGCGAGAGCAGTCCGATGCCGAAGCCCATCTTTGCCGACTGCGAGACGACTCCTGACCGGCCAATCGTCGGCGATCTCTACCAACTGCATCCTGATACCAAAGCCCTGCCCGATTTCAAGAAGATGAAGGCGATCAAAAAGATCTGCCTGTCCCAGCTTGATATCAAGACGCGGAATTTTTCCGAAGGCTTTCCCGGCGTGGAAAAACTGTTTGAGTGGTTCGCCCTTGATATGCGTTTTGCGGTGAACGTTCCGCGTTCGGGAAAATGGGAATTCAAGCTGGTCGCCGATGATGGCGCCATACTTTATCTGGACCAGGACAAGCTTGTCGACAATGATGGTCAGCATGAAACGCGGGAAAAGACGGGACGCAGCAATCTGTCAGCTGGTGTCCATAATTTCCGTGTGAGTTATTTCCAGGGTCCGCGCTATAATATTGCGCTGGAGCTTTACTGGAAAGGCCCTCAGGATACGGAATTCACCTATATTCCAGCCACCAGCATGATTCGCCCGGACGCGTCCCTTGCGAGCGGCATGGAATAAAAGGCCCCAGGGGCCGGTTTTAGACCGGCTCGACCTTCAGCCCCTGGATCGAATAGATCGGCAGCTCATCCCGATAAAGCAAACCATCCGCCGTCAGCTGATGCCTGGCATCATCCGCATTTCTGATGTCAAGCGCCAGCGTGATCGTCGCCGAGCGTGGTGGGACCTGGCCGCGATAGGTCCAGCTGTGCCGGGAATCCGGACTGATGCGCCAGGACTCGACCTCAGGCCAACGCTCATGGGCGGCCGCCTTCAGCGTTTGAAGAAGAGCTTCAAGACCCAAAGAGCCTGGCATCACAGGATCCTGATAGAAGTGGGCGTCGAAGAACCACTCGTCCGTTCGCACTGTTTTTTTACCGAAGACCCGCTGTGCATCCTTCACTTCAATCGCATCCACCATGAGGATCGGTGAACGCGGCCAACCCTCGCCTTCCGGATAGACTGTGCGGGCTGGATTCACTTCTTTCCAAGGCGCCACATGCCGCAGACCGATCTGCTGCGCCAGAGCCTCGGTCGTGAAGTAACCGAAGCTGGTGGAACCTTCATAAACAGGCCCCTCGGCGTTGCTGACGGCGAAGGTATAATCCTGAATGATCATGGATCCCGAGCGGGCGATCTTGGTGCTCTTCACATGAATATGCAGGGTACCGGATCCCCGGCGCACGCTCTGATAAAGCTTCGCATCCCCCGAGAGGTTGCGGAATGAAAGATCCTGCTCACTCAGTAGCGCCGAGCCCATGTAGGCGGCCATGAATCCGCAGGGCTGCAGCGCGATTTCCAAAAGGACGGCGAAAGGCATGGTGCCGTTCCCTTCGGCCTCCCAGTACCAGGCGTCAGCCGGAGGATCATAGGCGGCCACGAGTTCGGTACCGACATGCTGCTGCATGAGGGGACCTTCCACCCATTCCACCCGATCCAGAAATTGAAAGGGGGGTCGCGGAAGACGGGCAATGCGTCTTTGCTCATCGAAGATTTCATAGGCCGGGCCAAAACAATCCGAAGGTTTGCCGCTGGAAAAGGCCAGGATGTTTTCGTAGGTGTAAGCAGGTGCAGGCGCGTGCTGCTGCCACAGCGCTTCCAGCGACTCGCGGCTCTGGCCCGGAACTTTCAGACAGATATTGGTGATATCCACAATGGGTTTATCATCGGCATACATAAGGGCATCACCGATGACATAAGGTTCAGGTCCGTAACCCATTTCCTTGATCTCGACTTCATAGGTCACCTTCCGCGTGCTCGCCAGCACCTGGCCACGGCACTTGAGCTGCGAAACGATACCAGGGATGGGTTCAAAGCTGAAGCTATCACGCGGACCCACCCAGCCCATGCGCATCAGATATATGCGCAGGGTGTGCAGACAGCATTCATACATCAAAGTCCCGGGCATCACCTCGTCATCAACGAAGTGGCAGGTCAGAAACCAGTCATCGGGGTGAATATCCGCTTCACCGATGATGCGGCCTTTGCCATAGCGTCCGCCGTGAACCTGCAGTTCAGGAATGCGATGCACAAGACGCATATCGCCGCCGGGAAGACGCTTGGGAGCATCGAGCTGAAGTCGCGCGAAGTCCTGACCAAAACAGGCCGCGTAATCGCCCGAACGCAAAGCATCGAGCTGAGCGTCATCGTAGGATGCGTCCGCAACCGGCACCAGAGGTTTATAGCCGCCGGTCCATCGGCCGGCTGCGGGTGTCAGCTGAAGCTGGCTCCGTTTCACCCCGCGACCTTCCGCAAGGGCCTCTTCGGTGAAAAAGCCCGCGCAGCCGTCGGTCATGGTCATCAGAGGCTCGCCGTCGACGGTGGCTTCGAAGTTGAAGTGGAAGAAAAGAGTTCCGCCCTGTTCGAAGAAACGTTTGATGCGAATATGATAACGAACTGTGCTGCCGATGGCGGGCAGACGATTATGAAAACAGACCTTCGCATCGAGGAGTCGATAGACGGCCTGGCCTTTGGTTTTGAAATCAGCGCCCAGCCATGCGGAAAGCATAAGGTCCGCCTGGCCGGATTCGACTGCGATACTGGTCGGCATGCGGCCGTCGTCAAGGTACCAGGCATCGGCGAAGACATCGTGCTCGGTGATCATGAAGCCTTCACCCAGAGAACGCGGTTCACCTTCGATGCTCATCACCCGATGGCAAAGAAGGAGTCGTTCATCGGGCAGGCGGACACGGGTCGGGTAGCTGTCGACTTCGGCGAAGTCGGGGCCGAAAACCGGGGCGATCCTGCCTGCGGCGAATTCCTTGCACGCGGCATAATCGAAGAGTGCCGGGGCTGTGTTGAATGGTTCATGGACCCAGCGAGGGGTGTCGGGGGCTTCCGCTTGCGCGAAGGAAGGAATCGTAGTTTTTTGCAGAAGGTTTTGCAGGAGCGCATCGCCTTCGACCCTATAGCGAAGGAAGCTCTCGTGACTGGCCGCGACCTGTTTTTGATGATCGAGAAGCTGCTGCCAAAGAGCGGACGGGGCCGGCGCATGCGACGGCTGATAGTCTGCAGCGTTGCTATCGGTCAGCGCGTGGGGCTGAAATTCCGCCACGTCTGTATCAGGGGGCGGGAGGGGCGGCTGATATCCCGTTTCACCCAGTCTCACCTCAAGATCACGCCGTTCAATCACAAGACCCGGTTTTTGCGGCAGCTGCTTCATGCGCAGCGGAGCCCCCTTGCGCAGAAGGCGCAAGGTTCCCAGCTGCTGATCACTGCCGACAATTCTCCATTCCTGACTGGCTTCCGAGCGCCACGCGGGATTTTGCAGTTCCTCAATGACATCAAGAAGCGCCGTCGCGCTGCCTCGATAGTTTGCAACGCGCGGGGCTTGGGAGGATGCTCCGGGCTGCCGTGCGTGAAGATGCACGCTTTCAATTTCCGCAAGAACGGGAAGTCCCTGGGAAGCTGCCCATTCGGCATCAGCCAGCACCATGGCGGCGACGCTATCGACAGCGACATCCATTTGTATTTCACCAAGCTTTTGTCGCAGGGCAAGCTGCGCACGCCCCCGGGCACTGCCGGGCATATCAACCGCAAAAACCAAAGCCGCCGGCGTTTCTCCACGAGCGACCGCGGATTGAGCCAAATCCAGGGCTTTCAGGCCGGAGTTTTCCATGGCCGAAACGGTGAAGGAAGGCCCACCCAAACGCGCTTCGCGGGCAATGCGGGACGCCACGATACTGCCGAGCGCTCCGATCACACGATCCGCATTCAAAGGCGGGATCAGGGCATTGGCGGCAGCGGCGTCACCGTCAGCCTGCAGCGCCCAGCGGCAGGCGTAAAGATTGGTGACGGGATCAAGTTCCAATCCAACCACGCAGGCCATCTTTTGCAGGATGGCATCATCCCACTCGGGAAGATCGAGTTTGCGCAGAGCCAAAAGACTGTATAGCTGCTGCGGAAGGATCTCGTTCAACTCGGTCGGCGGAATGCGGAAGAGTCCATAGGGAATCGCCGCCCGCGCGAAGGCGTCTGCGGCGACAGCGTCCGCTTCCTCGGGAAAATGTTCAAACGTGAAATCGCTTGCATCCAGCTGCGCGGCGGCAATGATCGCCACTTTTCGCAAGCCAGGGGTGGCAGCGGGTTGCGTTGCGTAGGAGTGACCATCAACCGCTTTTTCCAGGAGAAGATGCGCATTGATTCCGCCGAATCCAAAGCCACTGATGGCTGCACGTCGAAGGCCATTGTCAGCTTGCCATTGTTCTGGATTCTGCAGCACGCGAAAATGCGGCCGCTCTTTATTCCAGCTGGCGGGAAGTTTTTCAAAGTTCGCGGTAGGCGGCAAAACACCTTCCTGCATGGCCATCAGAATCTTCGCCAGCCCTGCGGCGCCGGCTGCCGTTAGCATATGACCCACGTTGGGTTTGACAGAGCCGAGCACGCAGTGCGCATTCAAGGGAGCATCAGACCAGAGCTGCAGCAGAGTTTCCCACTCCGTCTTGTCACCCAAGGGTGTGCCGGTCGCGTGACATTCAATCATCTGCACATCCTGCGGCTGCCATCCGGCTTCGGCATAAGCCGCCTGCATTGCGCGCAGCTGACCTTCCGTGGATGGTGCCATCAAACGACCTTCACGATCATTGGACAAGCCCGCACCGCGAATGACTGCCCAGATATGATCACCATGCTGGATCGCATCGTCGAGTCGCTTCAGAACGAAAATGCCGGCGCCCTCGCCCACCATAAGGCCGTCCGCTTTTTCATCAAAAGCATGGCACAGCCCTTTGCGGGAGAGAGCCTGGAGCGCTGTGAATCCGACCTGCGTATAAAGGCTATCCGGCCGACTGAGACCTCCGGCCAGCACGCAATCCATCTGCCGTGATTCCAGAGCATCACACGCGAGTTTGATCGCATAAAGCGAAGACGCACAGGCGGCATCAAGGGTAAAGGATTCTCCGCCCAAACCAAGGGCACGCGCGAGCACGGATGCGGGTAAAGCCGCGGGGGAAAGATTCCAGCTTTGAGATGCAGCCTTCGCATCGGAGGTCCGCATTTTTCCGCGCAGCCAATCCGCGGCCATCGCTGCGGAACTGGCGGTCGGCAGGGCAATATTCCCAAGGATGACCGCGCAGCGCTGTCGATCGAGGTTTTGATGCCGTGATCCAAAGAAGGCATCGCGTCCGGCTCCCAAGGCAAGGTGAAAGAGCGGATCCAGAGCCTGCATGACCTCCGCATCTATTTCCAAACCCACAGACGATTCCGTTTGCTGCTCCAGCGCGTAAACGCGATCGTGCGTAATACGATCCTCGGGATGCTGCTGGAAATATGCGGCGGGCAAAGGCCAGCGGCCTTCGGCCACGGGGCGACCCAAATCACGACTATCCACGATATGCTGCCAGAATTCTTGAGCGGTGCGCGCTCCCGGCAGACGAAGACCCATGCTGACTATGGCGATCGACATTATATGGCTCCGATTCCAGGCTCAGTGGAGCCCAGTTTGGTCTGGCGAAAGGCCTGTGAAAGTCCGGCATCGAGCACGGCTTCCACATCACGGAAATGCATGACCACTTCATCATGTTCATTGATCAGATCCGCATCGGCTATCAAACGCAAGGCGTCTGCGCGGCGAACCCTCAGCTGCAGGCGGCATTTTCCCTGCAAAGGCTGCAGGATCTCCAGCCATCCGACCTGGGCTGGCAGACAGGGTTTGCCTTGCTGCAGGGTGGACCATATGATCGCCGCCTGAAAAACAGCATCCACGACTTCCCCGGAAATCAGCCACGACGCAGGAAGGCCAACGCGCGCCCATTCCGCAGGTTTATGCCCCAAAGCAAGCGTGGCATCCACGCCTTGAGGCGCACAGCTTTGCAGACTTTCAATCAGGTGCAGATCGTCACCGTGGAACAGAATCTCGGGATAGGGATTCAGCCCCTGATAAAGGGTATCGGCCGGCAAAGGCGCGGCTGCGGGGATGGCGTCCTGATTGTCACGCGCACCCATGTGCACCTGGACTTTGGCATGACGCAATTTTTTATGCTGCGAGGAACGGCTGCAGAGAACGATTTCAAGCGACAGTTGCCCGACCGGAGAGACCAGTTCAATCCAAACCGGAAGGCTTTGATCAGCATCCAGAACGATGCCCTTCCAAACTTTAAAATCGCGAAGCTGAAGGATGCCGAGCTGCGGCTCCAGATTCTGAGCTGCCGCGGCCATCCATTCCAAAAGCAAAGCCGCAGGGACGACCGCCCGTTGTTTGATAATATGATCCAGCAGAACGGGCACGGACTCGATGCTGATCGTAAAGCTGGCCAGCGGCTGAGGTGCATGTTCCAGTTTGCCGAGCGTTTCACCATGGGCCAGGACCACGAGTTCATGAACGCTATCCTGAGGATGGGCTATCGCACGATGCACAAGCGCGGCGCCGGCTTCAAGGGGAATGGTGGCCACGCCTTCCGCCGCGAATATTTTCTTCAGGCCATCATTCACCATACCGCCGGACCAGGGGCCCCAATTGAAGGCGAGTCCATGACAGGCCGAATACTGCGTGCTGAGATACTGGGCGAATTTATTGAGGGCTTCGTTCGCGACACCATAGGCCACCTGCCCTTTCCGTCCCAGGCGCGCGGTGGAGGACGAGAAGAGCAGGGCCCAGCGGAGGCCTTTTTTCGCGCATTCCTCGATATACGGCAGGACGCGGAGTTTGGTGTCGAGCACTTCGAAAAACTCTTCGTCCTTCTGATCCAAAATCCACTTATCACGAATAACACCTGCGCCGTGAATCACGCCCACGGGATGACCGTGATTCTGCCACAGATTTTGAAAAGCCGTGCGCAGATCCGCGTCCCGGCTGACGTCAACTGCTTCATAGACGACCTGGGCACCAAGGTCTTCGAGGCCACGAATGGTGTCACGCAATTCCCGCTGCTGAATGACCTGCCGATAGGCGCCTTCCAGGTCACGCGGATTGGCGAGTTCAGGATTCATCTGCAAAAGAGCCCGTTTCAGTGCAGCTGGTTCGTTCAAAGAATGAAGGGCCTCGGGTTCATCCGCACCAAGCGCGGTGCGTCCCCAGATTACGAATTTGGGTTGAAAGTCTTTGGCGAGTGGAATCAAAGACGCGGCTGTCACACCACGGGCTCCGCCGGTGACCAGGACAAGGTCTCCGGGCGCCATCGCCTGTTCGGCCGCAGAGTTTTGCGGATAGAACTGATCGTGAAGATTCAACTGAAAGAGCTGATCGCGGCTGATGCCGAGTTCCACCGGACCTTTCAGCAAAAGACCATCGAGACAGCGCATGGCCGCTTCGATGCCGTCGGTAAAATCGCGCCCCAGATCCAGGGCGCGGGCATGCATACCCGTCCACTCTTCCTTCACCGTTTTGGCTAGCGCACTCAGAGCGCCTCCAAAAACTTGCGAGCTTGTCTGCAGACCATCCAAACCAAAGCGTCCGCCATTGCGTGTGACAACAGCAAATAGACTTTGATCAGGCTGGGCGTTAAGCGCAGGACCGCAGCGACGCAAAAGCCGGAAGGCGTGACCGAGCCAGCGCACGGGCGGCATTTCGAGTTTCAAGGGGGCCAGGAGTATAAGGCCATGCAAGACCTCGGGCACCTGCAGACGATCAGCCTGGGCCAGTGAAACAAGGCGGGCCTGAAGGCCGCGCTCCTGCAGTTTCAGCATGATATTACGGGCCAGATTGCTGCCGTCGTCGCCGATCCAGACTTCCGTGCCGGCCAGCCAGGAGCGAGCCTGGCCATCAGGAGTGAAAACTTCAGCTTCCAGTCTTTGCAGATGGAGGGCATCGAGGGGATCAGCGGCTTCCTCTTCAAATTCCTCGGCGTCCAGAGCATCAGCCAGGGTAATCACCCTGGCCGCGGCCGTGGCACCCGCCCGCGCGGGTTCTAGCGTTTCATTTGTTGAGGTTGTGACTGGATTTTTTTTTTTGCTCAGATCCCAGTCTGCGTGTCGGTGATCCGGTTCGAGCAGCGATTGTTCCGCCAGCTGCTCGGCATCACCGAGGCCTTCCCGTGCGAGCTGCAGAAGATCGCTTACGGTTTCCAATGCACCGACCTTGTCCTGGGTCGCACTCTGCAGACCAGGAATCATTTCTGCGAGGCCCGAGAAAATTTCGACCTTTTTGATCGAATCGATGCCAAGGTCGGATTCAAGGCTCATGGACGCCGTCAGGACTTCCTGAGGATATCCGGTTTTATCGGCCAGGATTTGATAAACGAGTTCTTCCGCGCCGCTGCTCATGATTTTGGTCAAGGGCGAGACGTCATCGACAGGTTCCGCCTGGGCCGGTCCACCGAGCATTTCGAAAAGATCGGAAATGCTGCGCAGCCGATTCAGTTCGTCAGCGGCAAGTCCGTTCAATTGCGGCAGGCGTTCCTGGATCACGGAAAAGATTTCGACTTTTTTGATGGAGTCGATGCCAAGGTCGGCTTCGAGCTCCATGCCCGGCTGCAGCATGGAGACGGGAAATCCGGTTTTCTCGGCGACGATTTCCAGAATGGTCTGCTGATCCTGGGCGGACGAAGATGCCGCCAAGGCTACAGTACCAGCCGCCCAAGCGCCGACGCGCGCGTCTTTTTCGTACTGCGTTTGTGTCAGTTTCAGCAGGTCGCCGATTGTCTGCAGTTCACCCAGACGACTGGCGTCGGCTTCCATATGCGGATAATGGCTTTGCAGCTGCGAGAAGATTTCCACTTTCTTGATGGAGTCGATGCCAAGGTCGCCTTCAAGATTCATATCGGCTTTCAGGAGTTCTGCCGGGTATCCAGTGCAGCTCGAAAGGACGTCATAGACCTGCTTATCATCAGCACCAGCCACCTGAGGCGCAGGAGATGACTTTGGAGCGGGTTGAGGCACCGACGCCGTAACTTTCGGCGCTGGAGCCGCCGCGACAGGAGCAGCAGGCGCTTTCACCGGGGGAGTCGGTGCAGGCATGGGCGACCGCACAGCTTGTGGTGCTGGGGCAGTAGCTTGAGCAACCGAAGGCCGTGCCGGAGCCTGTGGCGCGGGCGCAACCGGCCGAGCTGCTGCTTGTGGGGCTACGTAAGGTGCTGGAGCCGGCATGGATTCGCCGCTCATCAGACCATGCAGGAGCGATTGGAATTGTCTTTGGTTTTCCAGGAAGAGAGTATGCGCATCGGCGGTTTTACGCTGTATGTCGTGCATGTCCTGCATGATTTTTTCAAGACGCTGCCAGGAATCATTGGATGAAGACATGGTACCCTCTTGTGGAAAACGATCTTTCGATTCATGACCGACGCCGGATGGGCGCGAATGTTTTTGAGATGACATTATGGTAGCCGCCGTCCCGGATATGCCCGATCCGTTGACCCGCGATGCCGTGGACGCCGCCGTCCCGGATGTGCTCGATCCGTTCACCCGCGATGCCGTAGATGCAAAAGTCTCGGGCCTGCTGGAGCCATTGAATCGCGATGCAGCGGACGCAACCACCTCGGGTTTGCCGCGCGATTCAGCGGATGCCAACGATTGATTTCCGTAAACTTGCGATGGCGCGAATGCAGCCGTCTGCGGCGCCGAACCCGATCCCGCCGTTTGATTTCCGTAAGCACGCGCTGAAGCCGCTGCCGGCGCAAGGCTTTGCGCGGGTTCGGGCGCAGCCTTTGCAACTGCCGCCTGCACACCCGCAGTCTTCTGCGGATTGCGATAATTCGCCCCGCTAATCATCACCGTAAAATTCTTCTGCTGCGCTGGCACCGGAATCTGTGCCCCAGCATCCCAAACCTCCAGCTTCACTGGATACCCAAGACTCGCGAGCTGAGCCAGCAGCTGCCCGAAGCCAAGAAGACTCGATGAGGCCTCGGCATCCAAAGAAAGACAAGCCCCCTCACCGACTGCCGCCTTAAGGAGACCATTCAATTTCTTCTGCGGACCGACTTCAATAAAAGTCCGCACACCATCCGCCTGCATCTGCCGTAGCATATTGGCAAAACGCACAGGCTGCGCCAGCTGACGACTCAGAGTCAGCTTCCGCTCCTCATCTGCCTCAGGATAAAGCGCTCCCGAAAGATTCGCATAAACCCGCGCCTGAGCCTTCTCAAACCCAATACCTATCAGCTCCTGCAAAAACGCATCCGCCGCAGGCTCCACAAAACTCGTGTGAAACGCGGTACTCACTTCCAGGCGCCGCGATCCGATCCCGGCTTTCTTAAACGCAGCCGCAGCCTTCTGACAAAGCTCCGCATCAGCCCCCAGGACCACCTGCTTATCCGCATTGAAGTTGGCCCATTCCAGCTGGAGCCCGTTCTCGTCCAGAACTCTCCGAATATCCTCTTCACTGGCCATCACAGCCAGCATCGCACCATTGGGTTTCCCCAGCGCCTTCATCAAACGCCCGCGTTCATAACTCAATCGCAAAAGATCCGCGCGCTGCACAACACCCGCGGCCTGCAAAGCCAGAAGCTCTCCATAGGAATGACCGGCAACAGCATCCGGCTTCACACCAAAACGGGCTAGAACCTCGGTCAAAGCCGAACCCAAAGTCCCAAGAGCGAGCTGCGCATAACGTGTTTCCGTCAGCTGCTGACGCTGCTCCTTCTGCATCGTTTCATCAAAGGCCTGACCCGGATAAATGCGATCTGAAAGCCGCAGGGCATCCGGCTCCACGCTCTGCAGCACCTCGTTCGCCTGCTGCAAACTCGTCAAAAATTCTGGAAAAAGACAGCTCAGCTCGCGAAGCATCCCCGGTTCCTGCGAACCCTGACCCGCATAAATAAAGGCCAGCTCCCCAGGCACCGCGCCCTGACCATGATAAAGCCAGGCCGGAGCCGCCCCATCCGCAGTTTTCAGATAATGTTCGGCAGCCGCCAAACGCTCCTCCAGCTGCGCCTTGCTCCTCACCACAAAAGTCAAACGCTCCGCAGCATCACTTGCAAACTGCGCGCGCAGATGACGACCGAGCCCGCGGGCACACAGCCCCTTCTGCAAAAGCCCACTCGCACCCTGCACCGCTGCCAAAAGTCCGGCTTTACTGTCCGCAGAAAAAGCCAGCAGCTGCACCTCGGGATCCCAATCCAAAGCCGTTTTCTCGGACTGAAACTCCTCCAGCACCGCATGATAATTACTGCCGCCAAAACCAAAGGCACTGACAGCGGCCCGGCGCGGACTATCTTTTTGCCCCACCCAGGGACGCGCCTTGTCACTCAAAATAAACGGCGAGCCCACCAGCTTCGGATGCGGCTCTTTCACTTTAATCGTCGGCGGCAAAACTTTGTAATGAAGGGCCATCACCGCCTTGATCAAGCCCGCAGCGCCGGCCGCGGCCTTGGTGTGACCAATCTGGGATTTCACGGAACCGAGCTGACACCACACAGCGTCAGCATCCACCTCGCGATAAACGCGAGTCAGCGCCTCCAGCTCCACACCGTCACCAACCTTGGTGCCTGTGCCATGGCCTTCCACCAGCTCAATGGATCGCGCGCTCACACCGGCCTGTTCATAGGCGCGATGCAGGGCCTTGGATTGCCCCTTCGCACTCGGCGCGTAAATCGCCTGGCCCTTCCCATCCGAACTCGAACCGACCGAACGCAGCACCGCATAGATGCGATCACCATCCCGCTCGGCATCGTCCAGGCGTTTCAGAATCACAGCGCCCAGACCTTCACCCAAAATCGTTCCATCGCCTTCCGCATCATAAGGTCGAGCCGACCCCGTGGGCGACAGCGCAGGCGTCTTGCTGAAGCACATATACATAAAGATATCGTTGAAGGTATCCATGCCGCCGGTGATCACCATATCCGCGCGGCCTGATTCCAACTCCATGGCGGCCAGATGCACAGCGGCAAGCGAACTCGCGCAAGCGGCATCCACCACGCTGTTCGTTCCGCCCAGATCAAGGCGGCTCGCAATACGGCCGGCCACCACATTGCCTAAAAGCCCTGGAAACGAAGCCTCCTGCCACGGGACATAGCCCGCAGAAATCTCATCCATCACCTTTTGGGCCTGATCCGCAGGAACACCCGCCTTGTTCAGCGCCGCCTTCCAGATCGGATGACCGAGCCGCGCGCCCAAGGGAATCACCAGTTCGAGCGTGCCGGTGACACCGATCACACAGGACACCCGATCGCGATCAAAACTGCGTTCGGGACCATAACCCGCATCGACCAGGGCTTCATGCGCACAGACCATGCCGAGCAGCTGGGTGCTGTCCGTCGCTTCAAGCGCGGTCGGCGCGATGCCGAATTTCAAAGGATCAAACGCATAGGGCTTCAAAAAACCGCCGGTCTGCGCGTAGGTATGATCCGGCTTTTTGGGATCGGCATTGAAGTAATCATCAGGACGCCAGTGAGTCAAAGGCACCGGGCCAATGGCATCGTGGCCCTGCTTGATCCTTTGCCAGAATTCATCAAGACCCTGGGCATCAGGAAAGAGACAGCCGACACCGATCACAGCGATATCAGTTGATTTCCGGGAGGAAGCAGGCCTGGTTTCAAGAACCATGTCGGATCACCTTCTAGAGGAACTTGGAGCCTATCCGAAAACCCCCGGATATGCTTCGTTGACTTCGTCGCTCCGCTGCTCATGAGCGGACGCAAACTCCGCTGCTCGCTTCTTGTCGGCTTGCCTTCCGGGGTTTTCGGATAGGCTCTTAATTTTTTCGCGAGTTAAATGGCACCGTGCAGGCGTTCCTGCAGTTCCGCATCTGGCAATGGCCGCAGAAGATCATCCTGCGCTGCCAGAAAACGGCCTTGAAGAGCTGCGAATTGCACGCGTTGCAACACAGCTGCGTGATATAAAAGATTCCAGGCCACGCTTACCGCGCGGCGTTCCGTGGGCGCCTGCAGACAGGAGCCGCGCACCCAATCATTAAAAGCCGGCATCGCCGGACCGCACCAGATCTGATAGTCGATCCGCCGTTCCGCATGCCCCTGCGTCGCCCAATGCGAAGCCTGCCCCAGATAGGACCGGAAGAGAAGCGACATTTTGTGTTTCGGATCCCGAGCCGCACGTTCAATCTGTTGCGGGTCACGGGTTTGAAAGTAAGCTTCGGTGCTCTGCCAAGCGGCGGTCAGACTTTGCCGAAAGAAGCTATCTTCCAGCACCTGACGATCCTTCTCGGGAATCTGCTCCAAACTTGCATACTGCCGATAAAGTTCATAAAGGCGCTGGGCTCGCATGGCAAACATGGTGCCGCGTTTCAGAACCTGGACTTTCACGCCCATCTCAAACATATCGGCCGCTGGCGCCATCATGATATCGCCCTGCTGGGTTTCCGCCAGCATCTCGCGCACCGCAGAACTGGTTCCCGATTCCACACAGGCCTGATTGATTGTGCCTGTCACAACGTAAGCCGCGCCCATGGCAAAGGCTGCAAGCGCCGCATGCGGCGTCGCAATGCCACCAGCAGCCCCAACGCGCAGGCGCATCGGCCAGGCGAAGTCCGTTTCCATCTGCTCTTTCAAAGCCAGCATCTGCGGCATCAAAGTCACGAGCGGTCTGTTATCCGTGTGCCCACCCGAATCCGCCTCGACAGTAAGGTCGACAGCCATCGGAATTTTACTGGCCATCTCCCGCTCATCGACCGTAATCAAGCCCTCTTTGACGAGTTGATCCAGCATAGCCGGTGGGGGCGGCGCCCAAAATTGACGAGCCACTTCCACGCGGGAAACCTTGGCAATAATATGATGTCGGGCTTCAATCGTACCGTCTTCGTTGCGCCGCAATCCCTTGACACGATAATAAACCAAGGGCTTGCTGAGGCGCATGAAGGCCGAAGCTTCGATTAGGCGCACGTCCTTATCAATCAGAAGCTGCGCCAGTTTCTGTTCCAGAGCCGGTTCGGAAGGACTATGAATAAAGTTCACAGCAAAGGTGCGTGACCCGAGCCTTCCTTTCAACTCATCAATAGCAGCTGTCACGCGCTCCAAAGGCAAACCTGCAGCCCCATAGGAGCCCAGCATGCCTGCATCCGCCAGAGCCACGACAAGGTCGACGCTCGCAATTCCGTGCGCCATAGCTCCCGCCATATAAGGCAGGCGCAGACCATGCTCGCGGCAGAATTCAGGATCACCGAAATCACTGAGCCTCAGCGGAGGCACGAAGGCCTTCCGTCCATCAGGACGCGTCCAGGCCACCTCGCTGCTGAGGCGACTCAACTGGTTACGAAAATCTAGATCGTTGTGCATCCTGAAAATCCTTATACGCCTCGCGCCCTCTGACAGACCGGAGTGAGCAGCTCGTCATAACGAAAGCAGTTTTTTATGACGATTTCGGGTCGTAAGCGACGACTTTTCGCGGGACCCTTCAATTTTCCCAGTCAGTATGGGAGAAATGGCGCGCAGTGGCGCGCCACAAATGTGAGAAAAGAACTTCAGAGTGTTGGGCTCGCGTCGGCACTACGTGTTGTGGGCGTACGGGCATAACGAGTCAGTTCAAGTCTTGGTTTCACACGCAGGCAATCATCGTTCTGAAAGAAAAGAAGCGTGGAATCCTGATCGTGGACAACAAAACGAACGTGAGCCAGATTCAGTTCGATTTCCCGACCAGGCAAGAGATCTTCATGAAAATTGCTTTCCGTAACTTTAACTTTGATCAGTTCGATCATGAACGGCTCTCCAGAAGTTTGGGCTCATTATCCCATCGCCTTCAGTGAATTGCCAAGCAACAAATGAAAGGGCATTTGATACAGGAGGTTGAGAGGAAGTTCGGGGCGGGTTTCTGGGCATCAGCGCGGCAGGAAGGAAAATCCTGCCGCTCTCGATTAAAATTCAGAAGGCTTCGCGGCTGACGCAGAGGATGCGCTTGCTGCTGTTGGCGGCCGCAGTGAAATCACCGAAACGCCGCGTATCGAGCCAGGCGCGCGCGCCATCCGCATCGGTGAAGATTTTGCCGAACATCACATTCGGAAAGGCCGCGCGATCAGCGCTGGTCCATGAGCCCGCGCTGCCCGCTGCATCCGTTTTCCAGCCCACGGTGCCGGCCACGCGCTGACTGCCGGTCCAGATCTCGCGCACGGATTTTACCAGATCGCCTTTTTCATCATAGTAAGGACTCATCTTCCAGCTGCCATCCCAGAATTCAGCCGCGCTATCCGCAATCAGAAGGCCGCGGGTGCTATAGACGGGACCTTGGATGTTCACGCGCATACGGGCATCGGTCGCGGCATCGGATAGAAGCGCCGTGAAGCTTTGCTTATAACCCGCCTCCTGCGCCCGCGCGTTGCAGATCGCGTCCGCACCATTGAGCCCACCCAGGGCCGCGGTATGGGTCGAGGATGTGACGAAGCTCACGAAGCGCTTGCCCAAAAGCTGCTGCGGCGGCTGCAGAGCGCAGCGAAGTCC
Organism: Oligoflexus sp.; assembly: GCF_035712445.1. Classification (NCBI taxonomy): domain Bacteria; kingdom Pseudomonadati; phylum Bdellovibrionota; class Oligoflexia; order Oligoflexales; family Oligoflexaceae; genus Oligoflexus; species Oligoflexus sp. The sequence continues at coordinate 25,602 of NZ_DASTAT010000126.1, forward strand.
GGAATCGCCCATCCAGCCGTCGCCCCGGCCTTCAAGATGCAGTGGCAGGCCGGCTTCGATAAAGTAGCGGCCAATCGCTTCCCTTTGATTGAGTCCGACATAGAAGAAGGTTTCACCGCCGCCGCGCGTCAGCGCATAAGGCAGTGGATACTGAGTATTCCAGATGAACGTATCCCCGCGTCCCAGGGTGCCCGTGCCCGCGGTCGTGGTCACCAGCGAGGGCAGCATCGCCGAGAGATCCCAGCTGTTCGTGTAGAAAATGGAATCCGACCCATCGCCGATCAAAGGCACCAGCTGATTGTATTCATCCTGGGTGTTATAAAGAGAAAGGCGCGTATAGATGCGGTTCGTTTCGGTCGTCAGGATATCATCGGTCATTTCATTGCGATTTCCGAAAAGATCATGCACCCCGAAATAGGATCGGCAGCTCGACCACAGGGGATCACCTGAAAGATGCCGACCTTCGCTCTGACACAAGGTCGAAGTATCCGGAGTCTGCCACGCTGCAACCATGAATTCACTGTCGGTCAGGAGGTGAAACTTGCGCAAAGGCGAAGGAGTCTTCTGGGTAAAGCGATCTTCCGGCTTCAGATCATCGACCTTGGCCCAGGCTGCGAATTCATAATCGTAGGTCCGATTCAAACAAAGTTGTTTAGCCGCCACCCATTCCACCTTCGATCCATTGGCCTGGGTCACAGTGCGGGTCGTATCCACGCGCGAACTCAAATCCACACGGCAAGGATAGTCGAGACACTGGGTTTCATAGGTATCGCCGATACCCGTAAGAGCCTTGTGCTCCTCACGAACCAAAGGACTTTTCACAGCATCAAGGTCCAAGGGATTGGCGAGCGCAGTCGAGGACAGCGCTGCTGACACTTCATAACGGTCGATCGCAAAATCATAGCGGCAGTTGCGGCGAGTGCGGCCCTGCGGATCACCGCTGCAGTAAGCAAAGCGCTGGGACGGAAAATCGTCGGCGGGCCATTCATCAGCATCAATAAATGTCATGCCATCCGGAACGTTGGCCACGGTTCGAATCGCCGACAGCCAGGTGTCGCCTGGATTCATGCCGTTGGATGCCGCAAAGCGCAGATAGCGTTTTTCCCAGGGTTTGGCTGCGGGCACCGAGGCGCTCAGGACAGCAGCGAGGTTGATACCACAGTTCCCCACCGCACTCAAAGCCAAAGGCCCGTTATTCGCGGAACGAGTCAGCGGATGGCAGTCGGCAAAATTCTGGATGACCTTGCCGCGAGCCAGGGACGCGCTGCGACCATCCCAGCCCATCAGCTCGCCTTTATCATCGCTGAAGGCCAGGGACACAAGACTATGCGGCTGCGGCAACTGCCAATTGAAAATGGCCAGAGCCCCATCCGATTCATTGAAAAAACCCCGCGGCGCTGCATGATCGCTGCCGATGGTCTGATTCCAGCGGTTGCCATCCACGCGAATGGTCGCCTTGTCTTCGAGCTTTCCATCACTCACGATGATTTCCAGTTCACAGCTCATATCACCGACCCGTCCATCCACCATTCCCAAGGGGCTGATGCGATAGCCTGGACAGCTCAAACCGGGCCCCATGCTGAACGTCAAAGGATCGTTATCCGGATCCACCGCACGGCAAAGATTGGCCCTGATCCATTCACCAACGCCAAGCGTGAGCTGTTCGGGGCAGGTCAAGACCGGCGCGCGGTTCGCGACGCCGATGGGATTCACCGGCTGATCCGGGCGTGAGGGTTGCGGCAGTCCACCTGTTGGATTTTCCACATCCCCGGGATTGGAACCCGATCCGGGTTTGACAGCCGCGTCATCGCCCAGATTGGTCGGCACGGGATTCGCCACGCTTTTGAACGAAGCGCGTCCGCAGGCCATCGTCAGCACCAGGGCTGTCACGGCATACGGAAGGATGGATCGGTATTGCATGTTGGTCCTCCCTCGGGTTCGATCGTTGGGTGCCTTGGCCTTCAGCCTTAAGCCGCACCGGTATTGCTGCTGGCATCAGAGCTTTGCCAGACGTAAACTCTTTGAGCATGGTCATCGTCACGAACACGAAGCTGTCGCGATTTGAGGTCAATACAGGAAAATGCGGCCTGCAGCTCGGGAGTCAGACGCTCATAGACGCGTTCCTGCAGGATGATGCAATGGGCTTCTTCGGGCGAAAAGAGCTGTTTTCGCAGCTGTTCGTAGCGTGTCGCCAGAATAATAGCAGGCCCATAGAGATCATATTCCTTGGTTCCTATCATCGGATAGTAGGCCTCGATGGATCCGTGAGCGAGGCCGATCGCGCAGTAAATCGGTTCATGATAATTGAATTCCTTGACCACCTGGCGGAACGTCGCAACCATGCGCAGGGCAAGACGGACCGCGGCTTCATCAATGGATCCCCCATCGGGTATCGGAAAAGGAAATCCGATCGAACACAGAAACCCGTCACCGAGCACCTTGATGCGATAGGCATCCGCCGCCAGACGTTTGGCATCATAACGATCATACATGGTCGACACGCAAAGTTCGATGGCCTGTTCGATAAAATCCTTGACCTTTTCGTGCTGAATTCGTGAGCTGGCGATGATGTCGAAGGCGAGCACGCAGGCCTCTGCCTTTCCTGTAGGCATGGTCTCTTCCAAAGTGCGGCCTTCCCGGATTTTTTCGAGCTGGTGCGGGTAGACGATTTTCTGCAGCTGCTCCAGCACGTGATCATTTTCTTTTTTCTGCTGGGCGAATTTGTTATTGAGCTTCAGCGAGGTCGCGATCGAGAACAGGATCACTTCCATCGTGGAACCTATCAGATGCACATCGCGCCCCCAGACGCTCTCGACCCGGATCACGCCCAGAGCGCTCAGGACGAAGTACTGCGTGCAGGTCAGCATCACGCCATAACCCAGCAGCATCAGGTGATAAAGCCCCCCGCGCCGCACGGAAAACCAGACGGCGATCGACATCATGGTCACGGTTCCGAGCAGGATGATAAAGGACATATAGTAGTTGCCATAGGGCACTCTAAAAAGGATGACGGCGAATTCCAGCACGATGAGCGCATAGATCGTGAGAAAGAAGCGATAGAGCCGCGGATAGTTCCGCCTCACCTCATAGAACGCTCCAAAGAAGACGCCGAGGCTCAGCTGCGTGAGAGCTCCCATCGACTGGGAGAAAAGCGTCCAATGCGCAAAGTGATGCTGCCCGCTCCGAAAGCCGAAAAGCTCCGCGATAAGGCTCCGCATGGATTCAATGAAAAGGAGGTTGATGAGGATGAAGGTCCCGTATATCAGGAACACGCGATTGTTTTCCCGCGTCATGAACAGAAAGAAAAGCGCCATGATCCCGAGGACGCCCACGCAGATGCCGCGCACCGCTCCCACCAGAAAGGAGGCACGGTGATACTGAGTGCTCGGTCGGACGACATAGGGGGCATTGCCGAGCCCCCATTGGTTAGCGGATAGTGGCCCGAGGCCCTTGCCATGACTGAAGATCTGGTACCGACCAGGCGGCAGATCCAGATCAGCGACGATCGCATCGTTTTCGTAAATCAGAGGAACATCCGTCGCCTGATTCGCATCACGCAGCAGCACCCGCTGCACATATCCATTATGAATGAAGGAATACGTCCCCCCCTTCTCTACCGTGACGTCGAAGAGCGCCGTGAAGCAGCCTTGGAAGATCCGCGATTCCGGCAAAGGACTGGCCTCCAGCTGCTGCCGCAGGACCTCCAGTTTCTCCACCTCCAAAGGCAAAGCACAGCCCGGATCGATGTGCGCGTAGACCTTGTATTCCAGACCATCCACCTTTGCACTATGGCTAAAATAAGCCACGGCCGGCTTCGAGGAAAGCCAGGTGAAGAGGATGGCCATGATCAGGCGCACGAGCACAGAGAAATCCTTTCAAGGGTTCTCTCCGGTTTCGGCCTACGAGTGTCGTTTTAAATGGGAAAATCCTGCCCAGGCAGGATGGGCAGGACGAAGGGGATTTTTTTGCAATATTCCGGATCCTCGCTCGTTCCTTTTATGGAACTCCGGATCCAGACCCTTCCTTGGGGTCCTCTCCGACTCGAATATCTTGGTGAGGGGACAGCCATGGCTGATGGCAGCATGCCTGTCCCTGGTTTCTCTAAATCCTTCTCTCACGCTCCGGGATTGTAATTGAGCGTGATATCAGAACCATCCTTGACCGCCGTCGTCTTCGTGAGCGTGACACTATTGGTCTTGGCGTCATAGGTCCACTCGTTCGCGGCCATCTTCTGCTTGTCGAGCGTGACGATGATCTTCGACGGATCCGCAGGTTTTTTGCTCAGGGCAAAGGTCACGCTGCGCTTGACCATGTCAGTCGAGAGCCGGGTGATCAAAGCCGACCAGTCTGCAGCGCAGATGTCGAGCTGGGAACCTTTCGATGCGGCCGCGAGCGTGATGTACTCCATGCCGATATTGGAAAGGTTGCAGGTATCGCTCGCCACCGAAGTCGGCAGACCAATGATAGCGTTGAAGGTCGCTTTCAGCGTCTTGCTCGGATCGAAATCAGCGGCGAGATTGCCCGTGCCCGAACCATTGTCGTCACTGATGACCACGACTTCCAGAGCAGCATCCTTGCGGAAGGGCATGGGCGTTGCCTGGACGGTGCCATCTATATTGCGATAGCTGGCCGCGTACATGCCGCCGAAGAGAAGGTTGAGGCGACTGATCGCATCACCGGAATCCACGCGCTGCTGCACGAAGGCGATCTTGTTCGGATCACTCCCGGCCGGCAGCATCAGGATCTGATCCAAAAGAAGATGGATGCGGGAATCCAGCTTTCCATCATTCAGGGTCGAGACCAGTTTCTGAAGGTTGTTCTGAACGGCGAGGATCTCGTCGTCCATACTCGCGCTCGTATCCACCGCGAAGACCACATCCACCTTCAAAGATACCTTATGCTTGTCGGTAAGACTGCCAAGATCCTCGAATACGGCTGGAGTCTGGGCCTTGGAATTGGCCTCATCGACCACCGGCGCAGGCTCAGGCGTGGGCTGAACCACAGGTGTTTCCGTTGCGATACCTGCCTTAAAGGAAGAATCGCTTTTACAGGAGGCAGCTGCCAGCGCTGTAAGAAGGACGATAGAGAGTTGATTAAGTGTGACCATAAGCTTGTGACTCCCGCTTGATGTTCATTCAGGGGTGATAAAGCAAGGCCCGTACCGCGATTGGCGGATTTTGGCCTTTTCAAAAAACATTTATAATTATGTGCAAAATCATGGCCCCGCTCTTGCAGATCTTTCGTCAACGCCCGTAAACCGTCAGCTTTCCAGTTCTTTTTCGCACGTACGAATCTCCTAAAAAATAAATAAATTCCTTAACTTGGAATAAAAAGCGCTGGTTTCATAGGGTCAATACCATCGTCAAGCTTAGACAGCCTCGATCTTCCTCATGATTTCAATTACTTAGCAAACCTGATGCAAAATATCTGATTCATGTCGACACTTCAGCCGGGACCGCATCGCCTTAGATCGCGAAACTCTTCCAGGTTTCGAGTGGTCAGACATTTGCAAGAAATTGGGGACACACTCGGGAGGTGAGACATGAAACACGTCATCTGGCTTGCGCTTTTGCTAGTATCCTGCGCGGAAAAAAAGAACTTTTCGGGATCGCAGGCGGCAGCGACCGATGCGGATGCCAGTGCCATCGCTGTGGAACAACCAGCCCCTGAAGTCCCTTCCCAAGTGGATGAAAAAGGCATCGGTGATTGCATCGACGGTGATCGTGTGATCTTCGCTTTCTCGGGCGCGGTCAAGGAATGCATTGATTCCGGCCGCACCTGGCATTTTGAGACGAAAACCTGCGTATCCATGCCCAAGGCCGCGTTCAGCTGTGATTGGGAGACTCTGCAGGGCAAATTAAGTGCCCTGAATCTTCTGACGGAAACCTTGAAAAAGGATTCCGCCGCAGGAGCCAAACTTATCAGCTGCGGACAATCCGCCGACGGCAATCGCGTGGCCGTTCAGTGGATCAAACCCGTTTCGGGCGTCAGCTGTGAGAAATTGCAGGAAGGCTTCGGTGTCACCACCGGTTGCTATACTCACTACGTGGACCGCGCACCACCGGCCCCGGCCACAACCGATGCCGAGCGTCGCGCCCGCGTGAGTGAATGCCTGACGACTTTGTAAGCCAGTCCCATCCCCTTCAGCGGCCCTACGATGTCATGATGCGTTGATTATTCGAGCGGATCATGACATCGGGCCCCCATTCTGCTCAATCAAGCCATTTTTACCTACTAATTGCGATTTTTTAACTCTTCTTCGCGCCTCGTAACGCCGTAATGGCCTTCATTACCGTCGCTTCGCCTGGCTTTTTACGCTAGCCATGGGTCCGGCTGCCTTGCTACCATCCGTGAGCTGTTTTCAAAGTCCATGGGACTCTCCAGCGCTTCATAAACCGAGCTTTGCTCCAGGTTCCAGGTTGTCGATGCGATATCAGAAGGTTTTCGTAAATGCGATTGGCTATGAACTTCCCCAGGAAGTCGTTTCCACTCGTTCCCTCGAAGAAGCCCTGCGTCCCGTGTACCAGGCGCTCAAACTGCCTTTGGGTCAGTTGGAAGCGATCACTGGCATCCGCGAACGGCGGTGGTGGCCCAGGCAATTCAAAGTTTCCGATGGCGCGATCCTCGCGGCTCAGAAGGCTCTTTCCGGCCTTGGCCTGCGCGGCAGCGACGTCGATGTCCTGATCTATGCCGGCGTCTGTCGTGATTTCTATGAACCGGCAACGGCCTGCCGCATTGCGAGCGAACTCGGTTTGAAACCCGATGCCGCGGTCTACGATATCAGCAATGCCTGCCTCGGCGTGATGAACGGCATGATCGATATCGCCAATCGCATCGAACTGGGCCAGGCGAAAATCGGTGTCGTCGTCTCCTGTGAATCGGCGCGCGAAGTGAACGAGGATTCTCTGCAGCATCTCCTGCAGAATCCGGATATGCCGCATTTCAAGGACAGCATCGCGACTTTTACGGGTGGTTCGGGCGCGGCGGCTGTCGTCCTGAGCAGCGAACCTTCGCTCGGTCGTTCCCATCGCCTCCTGGGTGGCGTCATGCGCAACGATCATCAGCATCACGACCTTTGCCGTTGGGGTGTGAAGCGTCTGCGGCAGACGGTGTTTGAGCAGTTCATGATCACCGATGCCATCAACGTGATGAAGCACGGCGTGGCGCTGGGATTCAAGACCTGGCAGGCGCTTCTTTTGGAACTCGGCTGGCGCAATGAGCGGGTGGATAAAATCATCTCGCACCAGGTCGGCCAGAGTCATCGCAAATCCGTTTTGAATGCCCTCGGCATTGCGGAAAACAAAGACTATGCAACCTTCCCGATGCTCGGGAATATGGGTACGGTCTCGCTGCCTTTGACGGCGGCGATGGCCGATGAAGGCGGGTTTCTCTTACCCAAGGATCAGGTCGGCTGGCTCGGCATCGGCAGCGGCCTCAATTGTCTCATGTTGGGGCTCGAATGGTAGCAAGCACGGAAATCCTAAGGCAGTATTATCCCTTTCAGAGCCGCTTCACCCAGGTGAGCCGGCAGCGCATGCATTATCTCGATGAAGGCAGCGGCGAAGTGCTGCTCGCTTTGCACGGCAACCCCACCTGGTCGTTCTACTACCGAAACCTCGTGAAACAATTCCGCGGGCAGTATCGCATCGTCGTTCCCGATCACATCGGCTGCGGCTTTTCCGATAAGCCCGATGATCGACAGTATAGCTACCGTCTGGAGCAGAGGGTACGCGATATCGAGGCCCTGGTGGCCCAGCTCAATCTGAAAGATATCACGCTGGTGCTGCATGATTGGGGCGGAATGATCGGCCTCGCCTTTGCCACCCGCAATCCGCAGCTGATCAAGCGCATCATTCTGATGAACAGCTCCGGCTTTCCGCTGCCCGACACCAAGGGTTTCCCCCTGGCTCTGACGCTCAGCCGCACGCCCGTGCTCGGGGCGCTTTTGATTCGCGGCCTGAATGCGTTTGCGTTTACCGCGAGCTGGATCTGCTGTCAGCGCCATCGACTGCCGCGCAGTCTTCGCAAACTTTATCGTCTTCCCTACAACACCTGGCAGCAGCGCATAGCCGTGCATCGCTTCGTCCAGGATATTCCTTTGAATGCGAAGCATCCCTCCTGGCAGCTGGTGGATTACACGAGCCAGCATTTGGATCAGTTCCGGAATATCCCCTTCCAGATCATCTGGGGTGAACGCGACTTCGTCTTCGATCGTCATTTCCTTGCGGAATGGCAGAAGCGTTTGCCGCACGCTGAATACCACAGCTTCCCGGATGCCGGGCACTACATCCTGGAAGACCTTGGGGATGAAGCCCTGAGCCTGATGCGCGATTTTTTGAAACGCCATCCTCTTTGAAATCATCGGCCGCTCGCACGAGGGAACGACATGGACTATAACATTGCCCACACCCTCAGCCTGATGGCCGAGGCCCATCCCTATCAGGACGCCGTGATCTTTCCTGAAGGGCGGGATGCGATGGGCCGCGTGGCCTATACGCGGCTCACCTATCAGCAGCTCGATGACGCCAGCAGTCGCATGGCCCGCGGACTGATGGCCTATGGCATTGGCCGTGGCATGCGCACGGCGTTCCTGGTGAAGCCATCGCTCGAATTTTTCATCACCACCTTCGCCCTTTTCAAAGCCAAGGCCGTTCCGGTTCTGATCGATCCGGGCATTGGCCTCCGCAATATGCGCCGTTGCCTCGCTGAATCGCAGGCCGAGGCCTTTGTCGGAATTCCCGCAGCGCACGCGGCGCGCATTCTCTTTCGCTGGAAAGGCGGCGGCTGGAAAAGAAAGGTCACCATCAGTCGGCGGGCGATTTTCGGGGGACTGAGCCTCACCGATCTGCAGGAAGCCGGTGACCGGAATCAAAGCGTTCCCCTGGAACCTGCGCGTGAACATGAGCTGGCTGCGATTCTTTTCACATCCGGCAGCACCGGCGCTCCCAAAGGCGCGGTCTATACGCATGGAAATTTCCTGGCCCAGGTCCAGCTTTTGAAAGACACCCTCGGCATTCAGCCGGGCGAAAAGGACCTCTGCACCTTTCCGCTCTTCGCCCTTTTCGCTCCTGCCTTGGGCATGAGCGCTGTGATTCCGGAAATGGATTTCACAAGGCCGAAGGATGTGGATCCCGAGAAAATCGCCGAAGCCATTCATAACTTCGGCATCAGCAATATGTTCGGTTCCCCGGCGCTGATCAAGACTGTCGCAAACTATGGCGTGGAACGCGCCTGGCAATTTCCGACCTTAAGGCGCGTGATCTCGGCCGGCGCTCCGGTGCAGGCCGCGGTGATCGCTCAGTTCCGCCGTCTCGTGAACGAGGAATGTTTTCTTTACACGCCTTATGGCGCCACCGAATCGCTGCCTCTGGCCATTGCGGAAAGTCATATGATCCTCAGGGAAACCAGTGCCCTGACGGACAAGGGCCACGGCATCTGCGTCGGCACCGTGGTGCCGCGCACCGATGTTCGGATCATTCGCATCAGTGATCAGCCGATTGCCAGCTGGGATCCTGAATGGGAACTGCCGCAGGGTAAAATCGGTGAAGTCGTGGTGTCCGGGGACCAGGTCACTGGCACCTATTATCAGCGTGAAAGCGCCACCCAGCTCGCTAAAATCCGGGATCCTGCGACCGGCCGCATCTGGCATCGCATGGGCGACCTGGGCTACTTCGATGCCGAGGGCCGGCTTTGGTTCTGTGGCCGCAAGTCGCATCGCGTGCAGACTCAGGACGGCGATCTTTTCACCATCAACTGCGAGGGTGTCTTCAATAAGCATCCCCTTGTCGCGCGCACGGCTCTGGTGGGTCTGGGCCAGCCGGGGATGGAAAAGCCTTTGCTCTGCGTCGAACCCAAAAAGAGTCTGACCCGTGACGAGGAAACCCAGCTTTTCATCGACCTGAAACGCCTGGGCGCTGCGCACGAGCACACGCGGAATATCAAACTCTTCCTCACGCATGAAAGCTTTCCAGTCGACATCCGGCATAACGCAAAAATATTCAGAGAGAAATTGAAATCATGGGCGGAAGCGCAATGGCGGAAAAAATCCTTGTCACCGGCGGGGGCGGCTTTCTTGGAAAAGCCCTCATCCAGCAACTGATCGCACGCGGCCATACGATCCACACCCTGAATCGCGGCCGTTATCCCGAACTTGAAGCCATGGGCGTGCGCTGCTTTCAGGGCGATCTTGCAGATCCTGCGATCGTCAAGGAAGCGGCTCGCGACTGCACCACCATCTTTCACGTCGGTGCGAAAGCCGGTGTCTGGGGTGATTACGCGGATTATTATAAAGCCAACGTGATCGGCACGCAGAATGTTCTGCTCGCGTGCCGCGCTCTCGGGATCAAGCGGCTGATCTATACCAGCTCACCGTCCATCAGCTTTGGTGGAACGGATCAGGAGGGCATTGACGAATCCAGTCCCCTGCCCTCGCATTACGTGGCAGCCTATCCCGCCACCAAGGCGATTGCGGAAAAGCTCGTGCTTGCGGCCACAGGTCCCGATCTGGCGACGGTGTCCCTGCGCCCCCATCTTATCTGGGGCCCGGGTGACAATCACATCATCCCGCGCCTTTTGGATCGCGCCCGCAAAGGCCGTTTGCGCTTGATCGGAGAAGCCGGCAAGAAGGTGGATGCCGTTTATATAGAGAACGCGGTCGAGGCTCACCTTTGCGCCTATGATCGCCTGCAGAAGGGCTCCCCCATCGACGGCAAGGTCTATTTCATCACCAATGAAGAACCGATGCCGCTTGAGGATATCATCAATTCCATCTTGAATTCCGCGGGTCTCCCCGCAGTCACGCGCCGCATTTCAGCAGGCGCCGCCTATTTTCTAGGGGGCGCTTTTGAAATATTCTTCCGTCTGCTTCGTCTTAAGGGTGAACCGCCTCTGACCCGCTTTGCTGCGCGGCAGATGAGCACCTCACACTGGTATAATACGCGAGCCGCGCGGGACGAGCTGGGCTATCAACCGCGCGTCAGCATGAAGGAAGGCTTTCAACGCCTGAGGCTGGCACTCCAGGGCTAAAGCCGGGCACAGCGGTCTGAATCGGGACACGCGTCCCGATCCAGTCCTTGGACTCTTTCACATTCTCTGCTAAATCAGTGTCTTGGCTCACCCTGCCCCCTGGCATAAATCTTGGAATCAGAGGTTTTTTGACCTCTCCTTGGAAGACGCTATGCTTACTAAATTTACCGCCTGGTTCCGCGCGCTGCTCTTTCTGCAGGCCACTCCCATCATCCGCCTTGCCGAAACGCGCAGTCTCGAGGCCGAAGATATGCCGCCGCTTCCTGCCATGAGCGATCCCCGGCAGGTGCCCCAGGAATTTCTTTCCTTTCAAGCGGCCACGGGTCTTCAGCTCATCCGCACCATGGTCTGGATCGTGCGGCGCGAGTTGATGAAATCGCTGAGCCTCGGCATGGCCTATGCGATCTGCACACTCGCGACCCCCGTCCTCGTCTATCAGCTCGTTCAGTACGTGACCCTTGCGGCCACCGGCGAAGCCTCTTTGCGCATGGGTTTGATCGCAGGGCTTCTGCTGTGCTTAAGCGGGTCGATGACGGGTATCCTCCAGCATCATTCCTTTCACATCTGCTTGAAGATGCTGCAGCGCGTGGTCAGTGGACTCAACATGCGCCTCTACCATCATGCTTTGCGCATGACCCGTTCCTCACGCCAATCCAGGCCTACAGGGGATATCGTGAACCTCATGGGCTCGGACAGTGACACCATTGGTTTCGCTCTTTTTGAAATGGTGGAACTCGTGGTCCGCAGCGTGATCATCCTCGGGGCCTCGGCGATGCTGATTCGCCTGCTCGGTTGGGCGGGCGTCGCCGGTCTTGCGACTCTGATACTCGTCGTGCCCTTGACCCACCTCGTTATCAAACGCTTTGTAAGGCTCGACGCCGAAATGCTGAGCCACCGTGATCGCCGCGTTTCGCTCGTGGCTCAGATGCTGGCGGGTATGCGGATCGTGAAGTACTTTGCCTGGGAAAAACCCATGCAAAACGAAGTTCAGGCCATTCGCGCCCAGGAAATCCTGGCCCGTCGACGTCTTTTTCATAACTCCGCCACCTCCCTCTTCGTTTACTTCGCGGGAAGTCTTCTGGTGGGTCTGGTTTCTTTTCTTACCGCCAGTGCCCTGGGCCGCACTCTCGATGCCGCTACGATCTTTGCCTGCCTGACTCTCTTCGGCGTGCTCGACAACATGGTCGGCAGCTTAACCGATCTCATCTCCGGAATGGCCGCAGCGCGGGTCAGCGGCGATCGCCTCGTGGCTTTGCTGCAAACACCTGTGCTCGATGATCCGGAGAAGGGTCCGCAGTTTTCCGGTCCTGTCGGTATCCAATGGCAGGATGTTTCCTATCGTTTCGAGGACGCCGCCGATCCTGTCTTAAAGAATCTGACGCTTGACGTGAAGCCCGGAGAATCCGTGGCTCTCGTGGGCCCTGTGGGCGCAGGAAAGAGTTCCCTCCTGCTAGGGCTCCTGGGTGAGGTGCCGCGTCTCTCCGGTGTTTCGCAGTGGACCTCGTTGCCCAAGGGCATGCGTCCACGTCTGGCCTATGTGCCTCAGGAAGCTTTCATTGTGAATGGCAGCGTGCAGGATAACATTCTGCTCGGTCACGCCCTTGAAGATCGCGAGTGGCTCCAGCAGGTGATCCAGGCCAGCTGCCTGGATGTGGATCTGGAGCGTCTGGCCGGAGGTCTGCACGCGGAAATTGGCGAGCAGGGCATCAACCTTTCCGGGGGACAGAAGCAGCGGGTGAACCTCGCCCGTGCAGCGCTTTTGAGGCCGAGTCTGGTCCTGCTCGACGATCCTCTTTCCGCTGTGGATTTCGATACCGAAGATAAGCTCGTCGAGCGTCTTCTTTTCGGTCTTTGGAACAAGGCCACGCGCGTGGTGGTCACCCATCGGCTGCATCATCTGCATCTCTTTGATAAGGTGGTCTTCATTCAGGACGGTCAGATCGTGGATGCGGCACCGCTGCCTGAGCTGCTCAAACGTTGCGACGCTTTTCAAAACTTCTATAATCGCGTGGAGCGTGAATCCCTGGCCGAAGCGCAGGAAGCCGAGCAGAAAAAACCGAAGGAAGAATCGGAGACCAAGGACGACGCCGCAGCTTTTGTGCGCCTGACGGATGACGAGGATCGGGCCTCCGGTGCAGTTCAGCTCAAGGTCTATAAAGATTACGGACGCGCTCTGCTCGGTCCACGGGGAGCGGGGCGATATTTTGTTGCAGCGCAGCTTGCGGCCGCGAGTCTTTTGACCGTGAGCCTTCCTCTGCTTCAAAACGGTTGGCTGGCGTTTTGGGCCAATCATCCGTCCGGACCCGCGAGCGACAGCTCCTGGTTTTGGCGTCTTTGGCCTGATTCGCTTTATGTTTCCAATCATGCCGTCCTTCTTTGGGGAGCTTTGGGATTTTTAGCGGTTCTTGCCGCGGTTGCGCATCAGCTTCTCTGGTTGCGCCGTGCACTGCAGGCCGGTGCCCAGCTGCATGATGCCGCCTTCGCTGCTGTTCTGAAGGCGCCGCTCCGCTTTTTCGATCGCACTCCGATCGGCCGCATTCTGAATCGTTTTTCCCGCGATGTGGATTCGGTGGAACGCGAAGTGGCCACCAACCTGGAACGCACGCTCGGACCGATTTTCCATGCGCTGGCGGCCCTGGTGCTTTTATCCGTGACGATTCCCTGGCTGCTCGTGGTCATCGTTCCGGCGCTTTATGGTTACTACACCTTTCAAAAGAAATATCGCTTTGCCAGCCGGGATGCGCAGCGCCTGATGTCCATGGCCCGGTCCCCGCGCTTTGCTTTTTTCAAGGAGACGCTGCAGAACACCACCGTGATCCGCGCGCATAATGAAATGGAAAATTTCACAGATCGCTATCGCGGGATCCTTACGCACTTTCAGTCGATGTTCTATGGCGTGATCCTTTTCAACCGCTGGTTCTCGGCCCGCATTCCCTTGCTGGGCGGTTTGATTTCCTTTGGCCTTGTCACCATGATTTTAATTCTGGCTCGCTCAGGGCAGATATCTCCTGGCGTGACTGGCCTTGCACTGGTTTACGCCCTGCGCCTTTGGGAGCATCTCAACAATGCGATTCGCTCGTTCACGATGGTGGAATCCAACCTGATCGGAGTCGAACGTCTGCAGCACTTCCAAAATCTGGAGGCCGAAGCCGAGGTGACTCTGACGCCAGCTTTGACTCCCGATACTGTCTGGCCTTTGCGCGGAGAGATTCGCCTGGAAAACGTGTCGGCGCGTTATGCTCCGGGCCTGCCTTTGGTTCTGCGTCACTGCAATCTTGTGATCCCCGCGGGACAAAAAGTAGGCATCATCGGCCGCACGGGTGCGGGCAAGAGCACGCTCTTTCAGATCCTTTTCCGCTTCATTGAAACGAGCGAAGGGCGGGTGCTGATGGATGGCGTCGATGCGCGGATGATTCCTCTGAATCGCTTGCGCTCTTCGCTGGCGATCATTCCGCAGGATCCCATCCTATTTCAGGGAACGCTCAGGAGCAATCTCGATCGCTTTCAGCAGTATGATGATGAACGCATTCTGGAAGCGCTGCGCCGTGCGCATCTCGGCGCCTGGGTCGCGACTCTGGACGGGGGACTCAGGGCCGAGGTCAAGGAAAACGGCTCCAACTTCAGCCAGGGACAGCGGCAGCTTCTTTGTCTGGCGCGCGCTCTGCTTTTGGATACCCGCATTATTGTTATGGATGAAGCGACCGCCAGCGTGGATGTTGCGACCGATGCTCTGATTCAAAAGACAATTGCCGAGGAATGCCGGGACCGCACGGTCCTGATCATTGCGCACCGCCTCGAAACCCTGGGTCTTTGCGATCAGGTTGTGGAAATGGACCAGGGCGCTGTGAAAACGATTCAGATCCGCGAATCAGCCTATGCCGCTCCTCTTGCAGCACCAGCGTGGCCGCCAGTGGCAGATGATCCGAGCTTCCAAACCACCCGGCTTCATGCACCACCCGTGCGTCCTGGATAATAAAGCCTCGGGCATAGATCCGATCGAGGCAGAAGAGGGGAAATATGGCAGGAAACGTTCGCTGATGGCGGCCGTGCGTGGCCTGGAATATTTCCTGAAGCCCCAGCTCCTTTTCAAAATAGTGGCTCAAGGTCCCCGGCCAGTCATTGAAATCGCCAGCGACGATCAGGGGTCTTTCCTGCGGAATGGACTCCTGAATATAGGCCGCCAGTTCCCGCGCATGCTCCAGCCGCTCCCTATGGGTCAATCCAAAATGCGTGCAGATCAAAGCCAGAAGGCTATCATCCTCCCGCCGCACATCCGCGTGTAGAATAGCCCGCGGCTGCTGTTTCGTGGATTCCGGCAGCGTGTGATTGCGCCAGTGAACGATGGGATAGCAGCTTAAAAGTCCGTTGCCCTGGATGCCCGTGGCGAACTTCACGGTCGGTCCACAGATGCGATGCTGCAGCTCTTCCTGCAGATGATCCAGGAAGGAAAGGATCACGGCATCTTCCGGTATCCAAAGTTCCTGCAGCATGACTATATCGCACTGCTCGCGCAAGATGGTCTGCACAAGGCTCTCCTCGATCGCTTTCTTGCGAAAGGCACTGCGACCGAGGTGCAGGTTGTAGCTCAGGATCTTGATGGGCTCCGTTCGCTTCATGATCGTCCATAATGCGAGAATCGTCGTAAGGACCATTGGGCCAGGAGGAGGGCGAACGCGACAACGGCCAACAGCAAAAGCACAGAAAGCACCTGAGGATTTTCGAGAACGCTGAAAAGGCTCTTTTGAAAGACGACCAGCAGCAAAAGCCCGGGCGCCATACCCACCAGGGTCGCGCCTAAAAAGCGCAAAAACGGTACGTGCCCCACACCAGCGGTCAGGTTAATGAGCGAGTTCGGCGCCACCGGCACGATGCGGAGCGCCACCAAAGTCAGAAAGTGGCCATTCCCCACCCGCTTTAAAACGTTCCGCACGCGTCCCCCAAAAAAACGCCGGAAAACATAGCGTCCCGCGGCATGGCCCACAAAATACGAGGTCGTCACATTCATGATGATGCCGAACAGGATATGCGGCAGCGCCTGACCCAGGGGAAGCAGAGCAGCCGTGGCGAGTATCATGATATTGATGGGAATGAAGAGCAGCCCGCCGATAGCGAAGGTTGCCGGGATCAGGGCATGACGCAGCCAGGAATCCTCGCCCGTTCCGCGGAAGAAAGCGACCATGCGATAGAAATCAAAGGGCCATTTCCGCGAGATCAGGTAAAGGCCAAAAAGAAAAATAGCGAGAAGGACCGAGCCGCCGATCAAAAGCACAGTTGGTGACGAAAGCCCCAGCTTCCGGGCCAGGATCTGCATCATCTGGCCCCAGCGGTCCATGCCCTCTTCCAGGACACTGGGTTTCTCCGCATCGACCAGTTCGGAATCAAGCAGCATGGGGCCTGTGGGTTTGATGGTGAATTCCTGCAAAAAGCGTTTGGACGAATCCGCATTCAAAATGCGAATGGCCTCGCGCAAAGACCCTCCACGCTCCAGATGCCTTTCAATTTCCGTGGCCTTGCTTTCCGTATGATGCGAGAGAAGGTGCGCGGTGAACCCATGGCAGGGTTTCTCCACATGAATCGTCGCATTGACCTCTGAATCAAAGCCCATGGAGCGGTTGTTCAGATTCGCAGACCCTACGGAGATCCAATGTGAGTCGACCACCATGACCTTGCTATGCACGGTGATATAGCGTTTTCCCTTATCGAGATCCTTATGCTCAGGAAAGAAGACCTGAAGGCGCCCATGCGCATCGGCCTGCTGCAAGGCATAAAGCGCCTGCGCCTGCATCAGCCCCATCGTTTTCTGTTCCAGCCAGCCGCCCGCGAGTTCCGGCAGGATAATGACCACTTCAGGCCCTTCCTCTTTCTGCAGAACCCGCGATAGGATTTCCACGATATGCCGCGAGGTCAGATACTGATTTTCCAGAACGATATGGGAACGCGCGGCTTCGAGACAATCGGTATAGAGCTGCGCGACTTCGAAACAGGGGGGATAATCACGGAAGGGCGGCATGGTCCGCGACAAGGCTATGGATACATCATGAAACGCATAAACGCCCGGCAGCATTTTCGGCTCAAAGACCTGTCTGGGCGCTTGGGCTTTCAACGTCTCCCCTGTGGCTCGTTTCCAGCGCTCGCTGAAAAGTTCCGCCATGCGCTCGGCGAGAGAACCGTTAAAACCAATCTGCATATCATGATAAGGACCGTAGGCCTCGCCCTGTGGATCAATACGCAGCGGATGCCGCGCAAGGTGCTCGCAGGTATCCCAGCGGCGGATGGTCAGATCCAATCCACCCAGGAAGGCCACGCTCTGATCGACCACCACAAATTTTTGATGCTGCGAGGCACCAACGGGATGCGCGGCGTCCATTTTAAAATGCATGCGTGGATGGCTGAACCAGCCGAAGCGCAGGGCCTGGAGTTTTTCCCGTTCCAAAAGATAAATGGGGGCGTAATCCCAGCACAGAAGATAGATGTGCAGATCGGGCTTGCTCTCCAAAAGGTCGAGGAGAAATTGATTCAGACTCCAGCGGCGCGGAACCCAGGTGCCTTCCCAGTCGGGAGCCAGGTTCGTTTCGCTATGGATATCCCAGCCTGTGATGTAGATTTCATGGGAGGCCTTGGAGCATGCTTCGATAAAAGCTTTGAAGTAGTTGGCCGCATCCCAATAGATCCATGCATTCTGTCCCGCGGCCCAACTAAAAGCGTTGGCCTTCGTCCAAAGTTCTTCCATCGACGACCTCCCGCCGAGATCCTTGCAAATCTGAGGCCAGCGCGAAAGACGGAATGATTCATGTAGAATTTCTTACGGGTGTATGAAAATGGAGAAAGCCAAGGCTGGCGCAGCATCAACCATCAGAAATGTCAGCACCAGGAGACGAGCCCATACCCTCATCAGAACCTCCAAAACCTTTATCAGGATCATGACTTAAGACTTGTGAGAGTAACGGGCCCAACCCAGACGGGCAAGCGCTAATTTCTTATGACGTAACTGTCTCCATGCTGTGACGCTTTTTATTTTCGAGCTTCGAGAGCAGCATATAGAAGGCCGGCACCACAAAAAGAGTCAGCAGCGTCGAGACTATGGTACCCCCGATAATGGCAAGGCCCATGGGCAGTCGCGCCTCCGAACCCATGCCCCCGCCCAGGACCAGGGGCGTGGCCGCGGCCACGGTGGCCACCGAGGTCATGATAATCGGCCGAAGCCTTACGGGCGACGCTTCAAGCAGGGCGTCCTCCACCGAAAGTTTCTTTTCACGCCGTACATGATTGGCAAACTCAACCAGCATGATACTGTTCTTTTTCGCAATACCCATCAGAACGATCAGACCAATGAAGGAAAAGAGATTCAGCGACTGATTCGTGAGCCAAAGGGCTAAAAGCGCGCCGGTGACGCTGAAAGGCAGCGCCATCAGAATCGAGATCGGATGCACGAAGGAATCGAACTGCACCGCAAGAATCAGATAGGCCACCAGAATACCGATCAGAAGCGCCGAGTAAAGACTCGCGAAGGCCTCGTTGAAACCGGCCGACGCCCCTTCAAGCGCAAAGATATAATCGGGCGGCAGGATTTCCTGAGCCAGCTCTTCCGATCGCTGCAGCACCTTCGCCTGCGACTGTCCCGGGGCCAGGTTCCCATAGACGGAAACCGCCCGCATGCGGTTCACCCGACTGATGGACTGCGAGGCCTTGCCCTCTTCGATGGTGACAAGTTCGCGCAAGGGAATCAGGTTCCCGGCAATGTTTCGCACATAAAGCCGCTTGATGTCCTCGGCGGAACGCACCATCTCGTCCGGTAGTTTGAAGCGCACATCGTAACGCTTGCCCTCGGCCGTATAGCGGCCCGAACGAAGACCGCCAACCGCTGCGGTCAGTATCTGCCCCACGGCATCCACCGACACGCCGCGTTCCGCCATCGCCTTGCGATTCGGCTCGATCCGCAGCTCTGGAATGCCCGCGCGATAATCCGTGTCGAGGTCCACACCCAGCTTTTCATCTTCCAGCTTCTTAATCAGCTCCTGGGCCTTGGCGCCCAGCACAGCCAGATCCGGCCCCCTTAGACTGAGGCCGATGGGATTCTGTCGACCCGAGCTCAGATTGCGTGACGAAATATCCCGCATGTTCATGCGTATGCCTTTCAGCTCGCGGAATTTCGCGCGCAGATCGGCCATGATTTCGACGTGAGTCTTCTCGCGTTTTTCTTTCGGCACAAGGCGCAAAGGAAAGAACACCTGGTTGAGCTGCGCGGATCCCCCGCCACCCGCTCCGACCGAAGTCGCAAAGGCTTCGATCTCGGGGACGGTTTTCAGGATGGCCTCCACCTTCCGGGCCAGCTGATCGGTGAATTCCAAAGACGATCCGGGAGGCGCCTGGCCGTTGATGATCAGGATATCCTGATCCTGGGGCGGAATGAATTCCTGACGGATCTTTTTCACAAGGCCGAGTGACAGCACAAAGCCGACCAGCGACACGAGGATAACAAGGTAGCGCCAGTGAAGGGTATGCTTCAGGACCACCCGATACGCGTGACCGATGCGTTCGAAAACCCGGTCCATGAAAGCCTCGAAGCGGCCCACCTTCGGCTCGTTGCGCAAAAGCGCGGCGGCACGCATGGGTGTGATCGTCACAGCTTCCAGAAGCGAAATCAAAACCGCGGCGGAGATGGTCACGCCGAACTGAAAGAAGAACTTTCCGATCACCCCTTCCATGAAGACGACAGGAATAAAGATCGCAACCATGGCCAGAGTCGCGGCCGACGCGGCCGGCAGAACTTCCTTCGCGCCTTCCGCTGCCGCGCGGAACGAGCCCTTGCCCATTCGATAATGCCGGACGATATTTTCCAAGAGCATGATGGCATCATCGACGACGATCGAAATGGAGAGCGTGAGCGCGAGGAGCGTGAAAAGGTTCAGCGTGAAACCCGAGAAATAGAGCACGATAAAAGTCCCGACGATGGACGTCGGGATCGAGAAGAGGATATTCAGCGCCGCCTGAAAACTTCCCAGGAAGAAAAAGCAGACCAGGATGGTGATCACCCCGGCCATCCAGATTTTTTCCATGGTGAGTTCGACGGTCGACTTGGTGGAGCGCGTGAAGTCCACGTTCACTCGATATCCGATGCCCTGGGGAAAGTCCTGCGACAGTTCCTTCAGTCTTTCCTGCAGGGCTTCGGACACCTCCACTTCATTGGTGCCGCGCTGCTTGCTGATGCGCAGGCTGATCGTCGGCTTGCCTTCATAACGGGCCACCCGGCGAATATCCGAGAGCCCGTCCTCCACCTTCGCCACATCCCTGATGCGAATTTCCGAGCCATGAATGATCTGCCCGCCACGGCGCAGAATCAGGATGTTCCCCACCTCTTCCACGGCCGTCGCCTCGCCGAGCCACCGCACCCGCAGCTCACGATCCCCTTCGGTGAATTGCCCGGCCGCGCTTTCGAGATGCTGCGTGCGCAGAGCGTCCACGACATCGCTGACGGTCAGCTGGTATTGATTCAATTTTTTCGGATCGAACCAGACCCGCAGGTTGCGTTCGCTGAAACCGCCGATATCGATCGCGCCGACACCAGGCAAAAAGCGCAGCTGATCGAGCAGGTAATTATTCGTCCAGTTCAAAAGCTCGCGGAATTCCTTGTCCCCGTATATCGAGACGATCAGGATGGGGTCTTCTTCCGGATTCGACTTCCGCACGATCGCAGGGTCCGTCCCGGTCGGCATTCGGAACTGACTGATCGCCGACTGCACCTCCTGCAGCGCGATATCTATGTTGCGATTGATATCAAACTCCAGCGTGATCCGGCCGGATCCCTGGCTGGCGCTGGAACGCATCTCCTTGATGCCTTCGATCGTGAGCAGGCGTTCTTCGAGCGGTACGATAAGATCGGCTTCGACGACCTCAGGAGCCGCGCCCTCATAGTTGACTGAAATATTCAGAACGGGAAAGTCCACGTCCGGCATTTGACTGATGCCCATGCGATTCAGGCATATGGCACCAAAAACAATCAGAGCAAACATCAGGACCCATGCAAAGACGGGTCTTCGAATTGACATTTCAATCATGGGCTTCCCTCGACGTCACGTCCAACTCAAGAGCTTAAAAGCCTTTAGTCGATTGTGCAAGACGACATTTGATGCAAAGGGTAGACAGGCTACGGGAATTTAAGCCATTTCCGTAACAGGTTCTTCTTCAAGGTCACCGGGCAGACGGACCTTGTCGATCCTTCTTATGCCTTCCTTATCCACGATCAGCTGATAATAGTGATAGTAGACATCCTTGACCGTTTCATCGTCGCCGCTGACGCGGATGATCAGGTCGATGTGGTAAACCTTGGGCAGCATGTGCAGGCCGGCTTCCCACTTGCTGTTCGGAAGCAGGTGTTCAGCGAAGGGGGCATCCAGAGGACTCAAGAACGCGCCGACGTTCAGGCGATAAAAGGTGTAAATTGCGCGGATCTTTCGCTTGAGGACGCGGGTGCGTTCGCCGCGCAGGTCGAGTATTTTCTGGTAACGGATGACTGTGCAGGCTTCATTTTCAAGGCTCGTCACGCTTTCCGCTTCCAAAAGCGCCGTGATATCATCCGGCAGCCTGGTGCTATCTTTGAAGCTGACTTTTTCTTCCTGATTGCCAACATGTATTGTTTCGCCTTCAGCGGCATTTCCATCGTAGACAATTTTGCAGCTGTTGTCCGGCATATTTCCAAGGATGCCGCCTTTGAACATTCCACTGGCGACGTCCTTGATGCGATCACGAATGATATAGGCCACAATCAGGGCCGTACCGAGCAGGAAGGACGAGAGCCCGATGGATTCCATGCTCATATTGGAACGGCCGCTCTGAAGACGCAGGACCACATCAGCCAGCACAGCCCAGGCCCCCGCGAGTCCCGCAGCCACGACGGCTGAAGTCTGCTGCTGCAGGAAAAAAAGCGGCTTGGTGCGCGTATCCAGATAAAGGGCGGACCAGATGCGGCGCTTCAAAAGTCCTCGCCGATAGAAATACTGCTCCAGCTCCATGCTCGGGCTGCGCGAGTCGACCCAGATGTACTTTTCTTTTTTGGAATAGATGCGCATCAACCGCAGAATCGCCCGCAGGCGCTGCCGCCAGCGGTCGCGCAGATCCGGCCAAAGGCCATGCCGCTGCAGGATGAGGTCCAGCTCCAGCACCACGTCCTTGATATTCATGATCAGATATTCATCAATGGAATGGATTTCATGCTGAAGACCCGGCACCCGCGCCACCACTTCACGCGAAACCTTCTGCCATTCATGATAAATATTGAAGACCTTGACAAGGCTGTCGCGGAACGCGCGTTCGGCTTCTTCGAGGAGCCGCAGCGATTCATCCGGCATCTGGCTGGCGCTGAGTTCGTTCAGGATGGTCTGCATGCGTTTGACTTTGCGTTTCAAGAACGTAAAGAACGAGCAGGCGAAGATGCGCGACTCATCCTCGATGAAGGATTGGCGCTGAGCATTGAACGGTCGGCTTTCGTCGCTGATTTCCGCCAGGATCTTCCGCAGCGGGGAACGCTCCGGGTCATCGGTCAGCCCCATCATTTCCTTATAGCTGAGCTTGGGAATCCTGAAGTTGAAAAAGGATTTCATATCGCGATAGAAATTTTCCACGCGGTATGTGCTTTTATTCACCTTCATCTGCGGCGGGAAGACGAAGTAGGATTCCACTTTATAGCGTTTCGGGTAGACGACGTCCTGGCCTTGCTTGACCATCAGTCGATGTTCGAACGACGCTTCCATCTGCATGGGTTCCACGATGCGAATATCGGTTTTCACCAGGCGCTTGATGGACAGTTTGGGATGTTCAGCTTCGGCTTCCGTCTGCTGCATAGAAATATGGCGACCTCGATACGCTAGGGGGCACTTTTCAAGTCTGACAAACTCCCTCTGCTTTGACCAGGGAAGATCGCGCACTCCACTCTAGGCCGTGCGTCGGTACTCAGTTTCATTCAAGACGGCGACGAGACTGCGGAGCTTCACATCCAGCTCCTGCCACAAAGGATAGGCTTCGGCCAACTGCTGGGCTGCACCCAGCTGTTCCAGCTTGAGAGCCAAGGTGACCAAGGCTTTGGCATTCATTTCGAGCAGCGAGCCCTTCAGGTGATGCGCAGTGGATTTGACTGCCTTGCTATCATTTTTTGCAATGGCGTCGCGCAGAGCGTCCACATCAGCTCGTGTGCTGCTGATAAATATACTGATGACCTGGCTCATGGTTTCCCGGTCACCGCTGACCGCTTCAAGAAGAGGATTCAGGTCAAAGGCTGGGGCATTCATGCGACGCTTCCTTCCATGGGTAATCCCGTGACGCTGGTATCGGCACATGAAGGGTTTTCTGAAGATCGCAGGCCTTGGAAAAAAACGCAAAAAAGCCCCGCGGCTGAGGCGGGGCGATAGCTTAGCGGCGGCTGGAGGTATAGGTGAAGGTGCAGTTGACGATCGGCCGCAAAATATCGCGCGTCGCATAAAGGCGATAGGTCTGACCGTCCTGCAGCCCCTCAGGCGCTCCGCTGCTGGGAAAGCCCTGGCGGCTGCCGTCCGCGAGCACACCATAGGTCGCGGTGGTGATGGCGTCGCGTGAAGGCAGCACATCCAAGCGCCACAGTGTTCCTGGCGGCAGATCACCCTTCGGCGGCGACAGGGGATTCGGAGCATCGGCGCGGGTCACATACACATAACGCGCGGGCGTCGGTCCCCAATGGATGCGTCCGCTGGCATCCACACCCTGGCCTTCGGCACAGGCTGTTGGTTTTTGATTCTGAACCGCTTCGAAAGGACCGTTGGCGCTCGGAAATTTCGCGATGTCTTCGGCGGTCACACCGCGACGGTCGAGTTCACGCTGAAAAAAAGCCTGCATCCGCGGCACGTCGGTGGTCGGCGCTCCTGTCTGCGAACGATCGAAACCAAAATTTTCGGCGGCAGGATACGTTCCCATCAGGTCGGTGCGCAGGCTTCCCGCCATGATCGCCAGAGCGCGATTGGTCATCTGCTCGGTCCAGACATGGGCGCCATTGATATCCCAGGCCGCATAATCACGTCCGGCCGAGGTATCATGACAGCAGCTGCAGGCGCTCGCAAAAATCTGATCCTTGACCCAATTCAGTTCCTGCATGAACTCAGGATCCTGCAGACGCGGATCATCAGGCGCGCCTTGAGTTTTCGCGGGCAAAGGCCGGAAAGGTCTTTGCGTGCGTACGGTATTGCAATCGGAATCCGCTGCGAAGCTGCGGCCTTCCTTGGTGCTGGCGGCGATGGAAGCATTCACGCAAAGCTGCTCGCCATCGACCTCGCGACACACGGGATAAGGCAGGACGGTGACGCCGGGCTTCGGCGTTTCCTGAGCCACGGCTCCCATGGTTCCGATCAGTGCATTCACAACACAAAAGCGTTTGAGCATGTTTGTCTCCTCAGACAAATAAGATCCCATCCGCGGACAAGGCCCTTTTCCTTGCCCACGTTTCGCGGCTTGATACTGCATTTGTACAGTTCAAACTTGTGCAATCCTAACAGGATACCGGGAGACGAACAATGCGGGATTTGCCCCAGCTCTGAGCTTAACTGCGCTGGGGTTTGTGAGAATACTGCAAAGGGGGTGTGCCGCGACGTTCAATAACCGGAACAAAGCGTGTCGCCTCTTCCGAGTCATCATCAATGGGGAGTATCGCTTCCACCTGAACGGTGAATTTTCGTTCTTCGCTCCAATCAAAGACGTAGGCGAACTCCTGGCCCACTTTGAATTGAAAGTGACTCAACTGGATCAGCGTTTCCTCGCCGCCATCGGCTGGGGCTTCGTAAGGCTGCTCGGATCCCAGAAAGCGATTATCCAGAAAGAAGGAGTAGCAATGATCGGCATCCCAATGCAGAGCTTCCTGGATAGCCAGATGCAGATCATGCAGATCGTGGATATCGAGCAGTTCGATCGAACAGGAGAAATCGCTGATTGCGAAGGGGCGCACGCGAAAACGCAGCGTGCGGGTCGCGACGGTCTGATCCTCTTCATCGACGAAGTCATCCAAATCGTGACGCCGGACGTCAGCGGCGATGGATTCGATCATATCGAAGACCACCATATCGCGCAGTTCGGAAACGGGATCGCGGATCGGTTGAAATTCCGGGCAGGCGAAGAGATTGGCTCTTACGGTCGAGCCGTCGGGTTGATCCTTGGATTTCAGCATCTGGATCAGATCCTGGCCATAGCTTTCCTTGATCTTGGGCGCCAGGATTTGAATTTCCCCGTAGTGCCTTTCATCCGCGACATAGAATGAAGTCAGAAGACAGGTTCGCCAGAATTCATAGTCATCGGGGCGGAAGATGCGCCATTGCTCATAGAGGAATTCGCTGAGGTCTTCAAAGTCCAAAAGATCCTGGGTGTAATGCAAAAGCAGGGCATCGATGCAGTTCTCACGCAGCTCCAGACCATAGCGCGTATCCTGGGCGATGGCCATCAGCTCATCCGGTTCACTGACCGAGGCCAGAATACGACTGGCGCTTTCGATCGCTTCCTCCTCGACAAGGTCATAGTATCCCGGATCCTCCATCTGCATGAGGGCCAGGATGGAAGGAAGAGCTTTGCGTTCGCCGAGGGAGGCCAGAAGAAAAAGACAGGCTGTGGTCTTGAGCGGATTGCCAAGTTGTGTGGCCTGCTCGGGTCTTTCCAGAACGGTTTCGAGCCAGCGCGTCAGATGTGGTATCATGCGCTGCGAGGCCGCCGTGGCCTTGATGAGGCTTTGGCGGAAGTGCTGTTTATTCTCGCGATGCGACAGTCCATCGAGCACATACTGAAGATCATCGCGGCTCAAAAAAATCAGGTCACCCATACGATTCCAATTCCTCTGCAAGGGAGCAATCCCGACGATTCCTCAGCTTTCAACCAGTTCATAGTGTTGAGAAAGACCCCGTCATGTCAAGCTGTTAATACCTTGAAAACGGCCTAGGGTGCGCCATCGGCGGCGTGATGGAGTAATTCTGTCATACTTCACAGCTTGTGTTGGGAAATAGGGTCGGACTTTCATGGCGGGGCGAGGGGGCCACCCCCGAAGGGGGTGGGTGGCCAACATCAAACTTCCCCGAAGGGGGCGGCTGGCCATCATCGAACGTCACCGCCTCTCCGCGAAGGGGGCGGCTGGAAAATTCCCCGTCACCCCCGAAGGGGGTCTTGCATGCAACCAGCGCCCGTCCGTTTCAAACCTCCGGAGGCGGGTTTTTCTGCTGAGCTTTCTTCATCCAGCTGATGGGAGCAAAGCCGCCACCGCTCGGAACTTTTTTCCGTTCCTTCCGATGAACCCAGCGTTCCTTCCACTCTTCCACGACACTGAAGAGACAGGGCACCACAACCAGAGTCAGCACAGTCGACATCAAAAGACCACCGATCACAGCCACACCCATCGGCGAGCGGGCCTCCCCGCCTTCACCATGGCCAAACGCGATGGGAAGCATACCGCCACCCGCAGCGAAGGTGGTCATGAGGATAGGCCGCAAACGAATCGGACCGGCTTCCAGCAAGGCCGCGTCCACCGTCAGACCATCGCGAATCCTTTGCATCGTAAAGTCGATGAGGAGGATACCGTTCTTGGTCACAAGACCCATCAGAAGAATGATACCGATCATCGTGTAAACCGACATCACCTGGCCGGTCAGAAGCAGCGAACCAAAGGCCCCGGTAAGGGACAAGGGAAGTGCCGCCATGATCACCATAGGCGCCAGATAACTCTCGTACTGAGCACAAAGGATCATGAACACCAGCAGGATCGCAATAGCGAGCGCACGCAGCATCGCCTTGATCGCATCGGCCATCACCTCGGCCTCACCGGTCAGACTCACCGTCACTTCCGGCGGCATATTCTGAGCCGAATAAGCCTGAATCTGCCCGATCGCACCGCGCAAGTCCTTGCCGGTGAAACCCGAATAAACGGTAATCTGCCGCTGACCGTTGAAACGTTCAATCGACGAAGGCGCCGCTGCCGGCTGAATCTCGGCGATCGAACCCAGATTCACGAGCTGACCCTTGCGGTTCATCAGCGCGATACCACCCAGGTCCCCGGCACTGATGCGGTCCTGATCCGAAATCCGGAGGCGCACGTCCACCGTTTTCCCGTTCGATTCAATCTCACCGACCTTGTCACCTTCATAAAGCGCCCGCAGGACGGCACCGATCTGCGCCGCCGAAACCTGAAGGTCAGCCGCCCGGCCCTGGTCGATGACCACCCTGAATTCCTGGGCGATCTTGGGCTTGGTCGAGTTGGTATCCACAGCGCCTGGGATATTGGTCTTAATGTGCTCCTTCACCTGATCAGTAAAGGCCACCAATTTTTCCCAGTTATCCGAACGGAAGACCAGCTGGATAGGCTCCGTACGCGCCCCGCCGCCACCGCCGCCTGGCTCCTGCACGGAAAATTCCGAGCCATTCACATTATAGACAGGACCAAGGTCATCACGAATGCGCTGGATAATCTGCGCCTGCGTGAAACTCCGCTCGGTTTTCGGAATCAAAAGGACATCGAACTTCGCCTTGTTCGGTTTTTTGTCGCCGGTCGCCGCCAAGGCCGCCACCACGGTTTTCACGCCGGGATAAGCCTGCACGCGATCGACCACTTCAAAAACCCGTTCACGCGTGGCATCGAGACTCGTGCCTTCCGGCAGCACAAGGTTGATGTTGAACTGACTCTTATCCTCTTTCGGGAAGAAGGCCACAGGCACAAACTTTAGAAGGAGGAAGGACAGAATGAAGACAGCGAAACCACCACTCAGAGTCAAAGCACGGTGACGCAGAGCCCACTGCAGAATGCCCCGATAAAAGTTATCCAGGGCATTCAGCGAGTTCTCGATCGCCGTCCAGGCCTTCAGCGCCTTGGGATTATGCGGCTTGTGATCGCCAGGCTTCAGAAGACGGGCCGACAGCATAGGCGCGATGGTGAACGCACAGAAGAGCGAGACCAAAACCGCGAACGCGACGGTCAGACCGAACTGATAGAAGAAGCGACCGATGATGCCTTCCATGAAGGCCACAGGTACGAACACCGCACAGATCGTCAGGGTCGTTGCGAAAACCGCCAGACCGATCTCCGAGGTCGCATCCTTCGCCGCTTCCGCACCCTTCTTGCCCATCGCCAAATGCCGGTGGATGTTCTCGATCACGATGATGGCATCGTCGATCAGAATACCGATGGCCAATGACAGACCCAGCGTCGTCATCATGTTGAGCGTAAAGCCCATCGACTGAAGGAACGCGAAGGTCGCGATAACGGAGGTAGGCAGAGCAACGGCCGAGATCACCGTAATCCAGAAATCGCGCAGGAAGACGAACACGATCAGGGTTGCGAGCACGGCACCCAGCACAAGGTCGAGCTTCACGGCATCGATCGAACCTTTGATATAGGTCGAGTTATCCGTCACGATATCAATCTTCAAATTCTGGGGCAGCTGAGGCTTCAGCTTATCAATCGCCTTGCGCAGATCATCCGCGATCTGCGTGGTGTTGCCACCGGCCTGCTTGGACGCCGACAGAAGGATCGTCGGTGTCTTGCCGATATAAGCAGCCGTTTCCTCTTCCGCGATCGTATCCTGCACGGTGGCGATGTCACCGACGCGCAGAGTGCGGCCGTTCAGTTGAACAGGCAGGCTCGCAATCTCGGCGGCTCCATGAGCCTTGCCCTTCACGCGGATGGCCCAGGTGTTTTCCTTGGTCTTGATCTTACCCGATGGGATATCAACGCTTTGGCTTTGAACCGCGGTCACAAGGTCCTGGGGAGTCAGCCCGAAGCTCGAAAGCTTTTCGCGATCCACGAGGATGTGAATTTCCCGTTCACGAATACCGGCGGTATCAATACGGGCCACACCGTTCACACGCTCCAAGGAAGGCTGGATCACGTCGGCTGCATAACGGGACAGCTCGGCATAACTCAGGCCGTCCGACGACACGGAAATATTCAGGATGGGTGCGCCGCCGACATCGAATTTCTGAATGATCGGAGTCTCCGCTTCATCAGGCAGCTGGGTCAGGACGGCAAAGATCTTGTCACGAACTTCCTGAGCCGCGACATCACCCTTCTTGTCCAGCTTGAATTTCAAAACAAGCTGCGCAATGTTCGGATAAGCGGTCGACTGCAGGGTATCGAGCCCGGAAATACCGTTCACCGCTTTTTCCAGGGGATCGAGAACACGCTGTTCGATAGTCTCGGGGTCAGCGCCGGGATAAACCACGGTCGCCGACACCACAGGGAAGTCCACGTCCGGATACTGGTCAATCGCCAGCCGTGGCAGAGCGAAGAGACCAAAGACCACCAGCACAAGGTTGAGCATGGTGGCAAAGACCGGACGCTTGATGGAAACGTCTGAAAGGATCATGATCGCACCCGTTCCTCAGGTTTATGAAATTAGTTGAGTTGGGCCTCGGCATACAGTCCGGGGACGACGCGCTGGTCCTGTTCAGGAGCCTTCGCGATCACTCGGAATGTGCGGCTGGCCTGCTCCACGACGGGAACGAGGCGAACCACTTCCAGATCACCGGAAAAACCAGTGGCTGGAATCGAAACCTTGAGCTTGTCACCGACCTTGATTTTACCAGCAAGACGCTCTGGGACCTGGAAGTTCAGTTCCACATCCGATGTATTATAGAGTTCGAACACGGCATCACCCGGATTCACGCGCTCACCGACGTTCTTCAGCTGTTTGGTCACGACGCAATCATAAGGCGCTGTGAGTTTCGTATCCTGCATGGCCTGCTCGGCTTGCGTCAGTTTCAGATCGGCCATCTGAAGGTCAAGGCGCGCCTTATCATAGCCCGTCTTGAGCTTATCGAACATGGACTCGGTCGAAACGTTGGCTTTCTTCAGTTCCTCTTCCCGCTGGAACTCGCTTTGCGCATTCCCCAAAGCCACGCGAGCCATTTCTTTCTGCGAGCGGGCCATATCCAAGGACAGCTTGTAGTCACGGGTATCCAAAACCGCGAGGACATCACCTTTTTTACAGGCCATACCCGTCTTGAATTTCAGATCCTGAATGAAACCGCCGACGCGGAATGAAAGTTGCGATTTGGTCTGCGACGCAACTTCACCGGAAAGGCGCGTGTTCACGTTACCATCCGGCGTCGCGGATCCTGCCGGGGCCGCGGCGCCTGCCGGGGCTTGCGCTGCTGCCGGTGAACTGGCGGTCGCAGCCGGTACCGGGGCGGTCGCAGCCTGAGCATCACCCGCCGGAGCAGCCTGAGGCGCGGGTTCAGCCGCCGCGGGCTTCGGCGGAGCAGCAGGGAGATCCACCTTCTTCTGAGTACAACCGAGGAGCAACAAACCGCTGGCGACAAAAATGAGCTGATTACGTTTCATGATATATTCTCCTTAACCGCTCTCACGACGCGGTTTGTGCTGGTGCTTGGGATGCCTGGGCCTGAGGAAGATCCTTGCCCATCGAACGCTGCAGACGGAAATGCCAGAGCAGATACTGCGTTTCCGCCGAAACCCGGGTGCCCTGGGCGGTGGACATCGCGCTTTCCGAGAAAATCAGATCGGTTGCCGAGATCTGACCGTTCTTGAACCGGGTCTGGTCGATGCGATAGGCTTCTTCCGCTTGAGTCACGCCGGTCTGGGCGAATTTCAAAGATTGTTTCGCAGCCTGGAAGTTTTGCCAGGCCTGAATCACATCGAGCTTCACGTTATCGGTGGCGCTGACGCGTGTGGCTTCGGCTTTTTCCTTGTTGGCGATGGCTTCACGAACGGCGAAGATGCTGGAACCATTGCTCCAGATATCCCAGGTTACGCTGATGCCGTAATAGGTGGATTCTTTTTCACCACCAAGGCCGCCTACCTCACCGAAATTCCGATCCCAGGTTTTGAAAACATTCACACTTGGAATGAATTGAGCATAGGCCAGATCCTTATTATAGTCTGCGAGCTCTGTGCCAAGTTCAGCTTTTTTGGATTCCGGCCTTTGCGCCAGAGCCTGCTCGATACCTTTTTGTATGTCGACAGTTTCCTCTTCAAGCTTCGGCAGGTTCTGCTCCAAAGCCAGGGCTTCGTCATCTTTCGCCTGAATCATCTGCCGCAGGATGGCGAAGGCCACTTCCTTGGTCGTCCGGGCCTGCGCAGCCCTGGTTTCCGCCTGAGAAAGTGCCAGTTGAAACTTCAACACATCGCCCTGGCTCAAGCGCCCGACGCGCTGAATGGCCAAGGCATCTTCATACTGCCGCTTGGCTGCATTCAAAGATGCGGCGGTGATTTCCAGCTGCTCCTGGGCCTGATAGGCATTCAGGAAAGCTTCTGCGGCTTGAAACGCGACATCGCGTTTGGCCTGGCGCAAGGATTCGAAACTGAAGTCCTGCTGCATGTTACTGAAACGACCATACTGCACAGCTGCATAGAGTCCGGTCACAGGTTGCGCAATCGTCAGGCTTCCCGACTTTGTGACTTCGGGACGAATGAGGGTGCTGGAACCTTCAGGAAAAGGAATCCTTTGTTCTTCGGCGAAATGAGCTTCCCTGTATGTGGCTGAAGCCCGCGGCCCAATATTGGTCCACGCCCCACGCTTGCGCTCCGTCGCTGCATCCATCTCAGCCTGGGCCTGGCTCACATTCGGGTTGCTCGTGACCGCACGATTCACGGCTTCCTGTAAAGTTAAGATTTTCTGATTGGCTGCATCCTGTGCCCACAAAGGACTTCCAGTGATTGCTAGAAGCCCCGAGAGTAAGCAGCTGTTAAGCTTGCATCGTATCATCGTTCCGTCCTTCAACATAAATTATAACCGTATCGCACCTAGGTTCTTTTTTTAAGTCCCACAAGATAGAGTTCGATCAAGGCTCGGGCCTTATCTTCCAAAGGCAGTTCGCGGCCGGGAAAGCTCCACGGTTTCTCGAGTCCATCCATCCCCACGAAGATAGCCATCGCGGAAACTTCCGAATCCGTCGTCTCGAACTCCCCTGCCTTAACGCCTTCATCTATGATTTGCTTGAGCAACGCAATGTGCTGCGCACCAAATTTCGTCCGCACTTTCAGGATGGCTGGCGTGCAGCTCGCTTCGTTCATCACTTCGGCCGTCAAACCGTTGGTTCGGATCATCTCGTTCATAAAGGACAGACGGGTGATAATATACTGCTCGATCTTCCTGGAATAAGTATGGACGTCGGCGATTTCCGTCCTCAAACGCTCCGTCATCGTTTCACTGAAACGCTGCACAACTGCATCGAAGATCTCTTCTTTGCTTTTGAAATAGAGATAAACGGTCCCCTTACCCAGTCCAGCTGACTTAGCTATCTCTTCGATGGAGGTTTTCCGTAATCCATACCGGCTGAAAAGATCCTGGGCCGCTCCCAGGATCCTGATTTCCTTATCATTCTTCTCGTTCTCGTATGTCATCGAAACCTCAGGTGGTTCTGACTAGCTGACCACATTCGACTTCTGGTCATTATAATGGGAAACCTATCGGAGGGAAGAGGAATCTCCTAAAGCAGCCTTTAAAAGTGCATGAAGGTCGGGGAGTGAGGACGAATTTAATGGAGGATCAACCTTGGCCGTGAATACAGCGCGCCGTCATGATTCCCCAGCCGCCGCTTTTGAAAAATTTTTTCTCAGAAGTGTAAATAATGGATCTTTGATCTGGCAGAAATGCGACTGCTTCTTGCTGGACCAGCTGTGGCAGGCGGATCTTGCGTTCGTAAGGCAGCCAGCCTTCGCGCTCGGAGTGTTCATTATCGGCCTGGCCGGTCCGTTCGAAGATGCCTTGCCAGTTGATGAGGAGCAGGCGTTTGCCGTCCGAGCTCCAGGACGCGTCGGTGACCATATCGTAAAGGAAAAACCCGACCGCTTCCGCCACCTGCTCGCCATCATTCTTGCGCCAGGCTTTGGCCGGCAGACGAAACACGAGGCTTCGCTTGGGTTCCTTGCTGAAAAGGAACATGTCGCCGGTTTCCGGATGCACCGCCAAAGCCTCGACATCAAGCCGATCCTGTTTCGGGAATTGAAATTCCATCTCGGCTGAATGCAGGGCATTGGTGAAGAGCGTGGCTTCGTCAATCGCGTGGATGCGTTTTTTGCTCCGGATATGAAAGTTGTCCCCGGTGTCGGCGATGTAGAGACAGTGTCCACCCCAGGGGCATGGGCCCTGGCTTAAAGCTTCCGGATCGGTGCTGCTTTCCGCATAACGAATCTGATGCAGGAGCTGACCCTTCAGATCGGTAACTAAAATCACCGGCTCGTTGCCGGAATCCACCACGTGATAAAGAATATTCTTGTAAAGGCGCGAGCTGACGATGCCGCTCATCTCACGCAGTTCAGAAACCGGCTGCACCGGCGGCCAATCCGCTTCCCAACGCTGACAGACCGCGCCCACTTCAGGTTCATCCGTCCAACGTTCCGGTTCCGCGATCTGGCCGTAGGCGTCGGCTTCACGATGCGCGAAGATCCACCAGCGGGACGCCACAGCATAGCCCAATCCCAAAAGGGTCGTCGCGACGATCAGTCCGGACAGGAGCGGCGTGACCTTCATCGGTGTCCTCAGTTTCAGATGTGGGGTGTAGCCCATAGCGGAACCGTTGACCTCCAGGCAAATCTTGACCATGGCTCCGTTGCAAGTTTACTCTGAATACAAGAAAGTTTCGAGTCCTGCTCCGAGTCATCGAGGAGGTTCTGTGACGAAAGTTGAAAAAACCTTCCCCGCGGGTGCTGTTATTTTTCATGAAGGCGACCCTGGCGGTGATATCTATATCATTAAGTCCGGAGAAGTCAAAGTCTACCAGGCACGCGGCGGTAGTGAAATCCTGCTGGCTCAGCTGGGTCAGGGCGAACTTCTGGGTGCCATGACCGCGACCACGGGGACGCCGCGCACAGCTTCTGTCAAAGCCTTGACCGACACAGTTGTCACGATGATCAGCAGCAAGGATATGGAAAAGCTCCTGAAAGATATTCCACCCTGGGCGAATATTTTAATCAAGGACCTGATCTTTCGACTGAAATTCATGAATGAAATCTATATCCAATCGGTAAGCGCGGAACTCAGCAGCCGGACGCATCAGGATCTATTGCGGGCCGCCACGCGACTGGCCAAGGGAATTCTGGCTAACGCTCGTGTGCAGGAAAAGGAAATTGACGGCACGACCGTCGTGGACCTGCATTCCAGCTTTTCCCCGCTGCTCGACATCTTTCTCGCCGAAAAGGATCTCTTCCTCAAAATCTATAATCTTTTCCTGGAATATCGCCTGCTCGAGCTGAAGGAGCTGCGCCAGGCGGGAAAATTCCTGTCCAAGGAAGAGCTGGCGGGACTGCAGACCTTCTATGATATGGCCACCCAGCATCTGAGCGGGACCACGCCGCATAGAAAAGCGCCGCCGACCCTGGCCGTCGGGGAACGCAAAGCACTGCTGGAGCTTGCGATGTGGGCGAAGGCCGAGCCTCTCGATAAGAGCGGGCGTCTGATCATGACGCTGGCGGAATGTGAAAATCGCCTGGCCCAAAACCTCAGCCGTCAGCACATCATTCATGTCCTGCAGCGCGCCAGTGCCTGGAATTTGATTCATCTGGATAAGGCGGAGGTGAAAATATCGTTTCGCCCGGATACCATCCGTCACGTGGTGGCCAGCATGAATCTGATTCATGCTTTGGAGAGTGAGTCCTCGCCCCTGCATAAGGCCGTGAGCCCTGAGTAGCGGAAAGCGATCAACGCCCCCTTGAGATTGAAGCCCCAAGGGGACACGATTACAGCAAACGATCCAAATAAACCCATTCCCGGCAATTGATCATGTTCGCCGCCACGCGGCTGTCATCCGCGCTGTCTGACTGCGAAGCCATGACGAAATTCTCGGGCTCGTCACCACGCATCCTTAAGCGCATGCCGCGCGGGATCACCAGCGTGACGCCGAAGCTGACGATCTCATGCTGCAGGATATCCATGGCTTTGCGTAGTTCCAGAGGCTGCTTTTTCAAAGGCATACGCGCTCCTTTTAACATGAAAATCCCTTTCTAATAGAGGTCTCTCACGAGTCTTTGAGAAATAACACCTAGCATACAACCGTTAACTCTCAGCTCACAAGTCTCGCAGCGAATCTTTCCTCAAACATACAAAACTATCGGTAAATACCGTGTTGGGTGCAGTTCTGCATGCTAGCCGGACTGTAGCTCTTTACTAACAATGCGACGTGATCACAAAACCCCAGGTAATTGATCAATATCAGAACACGTGATAGGGTCGCTGGGAATTGTTCATCATCGAATTTTGGAGATTTTTATGAAATTCATCATCGGACTTATCGCTGTGCTTGGTCTTCATCAATCCGCAGCGGCCATGACAGTGAAAAGCGCTTACAAATCCAATCTGTGCATGGATGTGAATCGCAGTGATTCATCAAACTGGAGGAACAATACCAATATCGAGGTGTGGGCCTGCCACGGTCAGGAGAATCAGCAGTTCTATCTCAGGCCTTCGGATCCATCGGCCGTGATTTCCACTTTCACCATCCAGGCTCTGGGCAAGTGTTTGGACGTGGATATGGGTTACGCGGAATCCTGGACCCATCAAAACAACGTCCAGCTCTTCCCCTGCAATGGCGGCCTCAACCAGCAGTTCACGCTGCAAGGATACGGCAGCGGCTGGTTTATGATTCGCTCGATGCTGGACGGCCGCTGCCTCGACATCGACCTGAATGTGAACAACGGCTGGCGTTATGAGCACAACGTCCAGCTCTGGGAATGCAGCGGCGAACCCAATCAGCTGTGGAAATTTGAAGCGTTCAGTGGAGGCGGACAGCCCGACATCATCATCAGCCCCAGCAGTCACTAGGATCTCCCGATTGACCCCGCGCCCTGCGGGGCCAAATAACAGTCCGACACATGATCGTTCACCAGCCCACAGGCCTGCATGAAGGCATAGCAAATCGTGCTGCCGACGAATTTAAAGCCGCGCTTTTTCAAATCCTTGCTCATCGCATCCGATTCCCTGGTCGAGGCCGGCACGTCCTTCAGCGTAGCCCAGGAGTTGATCAGGGGCTTGCCACCGACAAAGCTCCAGATGTAAGCATCGAAGCTGCCGAATTCCTTCTGGACCTTTAAAAAGGCTTTGGCGTTTATGACCGCCGATTCAATCTTCAGTCGGTTGCGGATGATGCCTTCGTTCTGCATGAGCCGCTCGCGGCGGGCCTCATCGAATCGGGCGACCTTGATCGGATCGAATCCGGAAAAGGCCTTGCGATAATTATCCCGCTTTCTGAGAACGGTAATCCAGGACAGCCCGGCCTGCGCCCCTTCCAGGATCAAAAATTCAAAAAGCCGATGATCATCATGAACCGGCACGCCCCATTCCGTATCGTGATAGGCGCAATAAAGAGGATCATCCCCCGACCATGCACACCGTTTTTTCTCGTTCATCCTCAACTCCCATCCCATGAGCCAACAAAAAAAGGCGGCTCCCTTTCGGAACCGCCCTCTTGCAAACAGAACGCTTAGTGCGTCGAACGCTTGTCGTATTTCACGCCCATCTCATCCAGGATGCGATTGGCCTGCGAATACTGATCGAGCACCCACAGCATATACCGCACGTCCACATGAATGGAGCGGGTGAATGCTGGATCGAAGGCCCAATCCGAGATCACGCCATCAATGGTGCCGTCGAAGACGAGGCCGGTCAGCTCCGCCTTGTCGTTCAGAGTCGCCGAACCGGAGTTGCCGCCGGTGATATCAAGATCGGCGAGGAAGTTCACAGGAACGGTCTTCAAAGATTCCAGCTGATAGTTCGCATAGCGCTTGTCCTTGATCAGCTCCATCTGCTTCGCGGGAACGTTGAAGGGTTCCTTGCCGGTGTTCTTGGCGGCGATTTCTTCCAGCTTGGTGAACGAAGGAAGTTCGACGCCAGCGCGGTTTTTATAGCCCTGAACGGTACCATAGGTGATGCGCAGGGTGGAGTTGGCGTCGGGATAAAGGACTTCGCCCTTCTTCGCTTTGTAAGCGGCCAGGTTCTGCATGTACTGCGAACGGACCTGCTGGAAGCGACCCGAGCGATCCTTGCCTTCGTTTTCCAGCTTGATGCTGTCGTCATAGGTGGCGACGGCCAGCTGAATGAAAGGATCCTGCGAACTTTCGAAGACCTTGCGATCGGCGTTCGTCAATTCCAGGCGCTGCTTTTCATCGGCCAGGATCGACTTCGCGTAATATCCAGCCAAAGCCTTGCTCTGAGCTGCTGCATCCATGTTGGCAATCGCCTGGATGGGTTTGGGAAGACGCTTTTTGTATTCAGCTTTGGCCTTGCGGACATCGCCGAGTCCCAGTTCCCACAGCGCCTGATCCACTTTAGGATCGAAGCGGCGGGTCATGGCCTGAAGGCCCTGCTTCATCATTTCCAGATCGCGCTCCTGATAGCCGGCTTCACGCTGCTCATCAGGTTTTTGTTTTTCACGCGCCAGGCGATAAAGGCGAGCCGCGGTGCGGAGCAGGTCCGAATCGGTGGCCTTGCGCAGGACCATGGAATAACGGTCAGCAGCCTGATCTTCAGCCAAAAGCTTATTCATGGCGGTGACGTTATCCAAAGCGGCTTTGTTTTTCTGCGATTTGAAGAAATCGAGCAGAGCTTTTTCTTCCGCTTTCTTTTGCTTCAGAAGGCCCATGGCTTCATAGCCTTTCTGTTTGCCTTCGATATTCTTGCTGGTGTTGCTCATACCGGCGAGCTGCGCCGCATACTTGATGCCAAGGTCAGCGTCCTTGGCTTTGAAGTCCTGAATCAAAGCAATGCGGCGATCCAGGTACTCTTTCATCTGCGGACTGGATTCTTCGAACGAGAATTCCACTTCGTTGGCCAGACGGTGACGGTTGGTGCGGCCGGGATATCCAGCGACCATCACGAACGAACCGTCGCTCACGCCTTTGGTATCGACTTTCAGGAAACCCTTGGGCTTATAGGGTACGTTGTCCTTGCTAAATTCCGCAGGCGCACCTTTCTTATCGACATAGGCGCGATAGAAGGAGAAGTCACCTGTGTGACGTGGCCACATCCAGTTATCAATGTCACCACCGAACTTGCCGATGGCCGAAGGAGGAGCCTGAACGAGGCGCACATCCTTGATTTCAAGCTGACGGGTCAGGCGGTAGCTGCTTTCGCCGAGGAACGAATCGATACGGCAGCGATAGCCTGGCGTTTTTTCACAGCTGTTGATAAGGTCTTTCCGACGCTTTTCAATCGCTTCGTAACGCTTGAGGCCCGTGGTTTTGTCGAGGCCCTGCAGAAGATCCTTGGTGACGTCCTGAATACTCTCCGTCACGAAGACTCGCGAGCCAGGAGCCGCAGGCAGTTCATCCGCCAGGGTTTTGGCGTAGAAGCCGTTTTCCAGAAGGTTTCGTTCAGGGCTCGAATTAAATTGGATCGAGCCATAGGCGCAGTGATGGTTGGTCACGACCAGACCCAGGTCCGAAACGAACGAAGCGCTGCAGCCACCGAGGCTGACGATGGCGTTCATCGGAAACGCGGTCAAATCATTAAGGTTTTCAGGCTTGATGGACAGGCCTTTGGCTTTCAAATCTTTTTCGATCAGCGGCAACTGTTCTGGCTGCCACATACCTTCCACGGCATAAGCGCCCGAACCTGTCAGTCCTCCAAGGACCATGACCAGCAGGGGGTTCCGAAACTTTTTCACCAACGACTCCTCTTCGTGAAAAGAATTTTGCCCTAACCTAGCAAGGAGAAGCCGGTTAGGAAACCGCAAAAAATCACGTCTTGCATCGCAACCTGGTATTCCCATGTCCTGGCATAGGTCTTGATGAAAGAGTGAGGAAGATAGTGTATCAAGCCCTGAGCGCCTGAGGTTTCCATGTCTCTGTCAAAATCTAGTATCACTTTGTTATCCCTGGTGTTTTTGTCTCAGGCGTTTTCTTTCGCCGTGACGCTGCTGCCTAATCTTCTGGCAGGAACCGGGCTTTTTTCGCCCGTTCAGGCCAGCCTTGTCCTGGCTCTGGCCTCACTGATGTCCGGCTTTTGGCAGCCTCTCATGGGCCGTTGGTTGGATGAGGGGCGCTTTCTCATCGCCTTCAGCATCATCGCCACTGCCTATGCGTCTGGTATTTTCGCTTTCGTTCTGAACAGCACGTCAACGCTTGCGATCGTCGGCGGCGCGCTCGCTTTGGTGGTGGCCATGACCACGCTGCGGACCCTGACAGCCTTGGCGATTGTTGGCCGCTTCCAAGGGGAAGAGCGTGCGCACATGGCGGGAATCCGCTATCTCGTGTCCAACTTTGCTCTGGGCGTGGCGGCGGCCATCGCGTTTCAATGGCTTCATACGCATCGCACGCTGCTTTTGAGCGTCGACCTTCTCACGACTTTGATTCTGGGTTCCGGTCTGACCTGGTTTTTGGTCAGAGAACATCGGAAGCAAAAGGATAGCACGGTCAGCAGCGCGGGCAGTCTGGTCGTTCTGCGCGAAGCCTTTCGCTTGCATGGTCTGCCGATTGCCGGGATCTGTTTGATCACGATCGGCTTCATGGCTCAGGTCACCTATCTGCCGCTGCAGTTGACCAAACGCGGTCTCCCGGCCGTGGAATGGAATGCTCTCGTGCTGATCGTGAACACGGTGACGATCGTGGCCGGTATGCGCTTTCTGAGACGCCTGACGCAAAAGTTGAGCGACGGTCAACGCGGGGCTTTAGGTGCGGGCTTGATTGCGATCGGCCTCGCTCTGGTGCCGCTCGTTTCAAGTCCTGCGGCTTTGGTCGGTGTGACTTTGATCTGGACCCTGGGCGAGATGATATTCATTCCCTGGGAACAGGTGAAGCTCTATGAATTTTTCGGGCATGCCCAGCCGGGTCTTGCATCCGGTGCCATCACCTTTGTGATGACGCTCTGCCAGGTGCTGGCGCCGCTGTTCTCGACCATCCTTCTCATGGTGCCAGAGGCTCTGGCCTCTCTGCTCCTTCTGCTCTTACCCCTGGGTGGTTTCGCGCTCTATCGCTGGGGGGCGCAGCTGCCCGGAATTCATAGGGCCAAAGGGCTTGAAAAGGAAGCCGCTTGACCCTAAGGTGGATGGATATCCACCTTGAGGTGACCCTATGAAAGCAGGGCTTTTGCTCCTGGCTCTGATAGTTACGTCTTACGCAGAAGCTGCAGAATCACCCTATGGGCTGACGCTGCAGCTTCCCCTTTACGATAGTGCCGCGAAACAAGTTTCCGGTTTTTCCCCGAGCCTCATGCAGGCGCATGCCCTTACGCAGGACTATTACCTGGGTTCGCATCGACTGATTGCGGAACTTTTTGATTCTGCGGATAGCGAGATGGCGCATCCTTTGGAAGGTTTTGCGCTACTGGCCTTTGATTATGTAAGTGGCATCACACCGCTTGGCCTGTCCTGGCTTCATGAGGAGGCGCACCGTTCGGTATTGAATCAGTATGGGATTCGTAGTCACAATGGTGTTTATGATGCGAGCTTGAGTGATAGCAGCATACCCGTTGATGAGGTTACGGATGCGGACCTGATTCGTTTGAAGCGGGATCATCCGGCTGACTTTGTGCGTCTTTCCACGGCGGGGATGGAGGCGGAGAGTCAGTTCGCTTTGAATCTGGAAAAGGCGGAGTTTTTTGATCGTGCGCTGCCGCGCCAGCGCTTTCTCATCCTCCTGTCCCATCTGGGGCCCATCGGCTATCGCAATTTCTGCGACAGTCGCAGCGGGGACGAGGCGACCCGCGAGGATCTGAAGCGCGAGGGTCCCGATGAACTCGAACGGGATTTTACCGGTTACGATTGCGTGTCCTATGTTTACGATCTTTTCCGCCCCGATGAAGCGTATGAAGCGCGTGGTCCGCATCCTTCCGGTGTGGGCATCGCGCGCTATCGGAGTCGGGATGATCTGACGTCCACCGAAAAGAAATACCTGCATCGCATGGCGATCTATAGCTGGGTGAATCTGGTGGACCCCTTCTGGTTTCCCGTGAACAGCTGGCAGCTAGGG
Organism: Oligoflexus sp.; assembly: GCF_035712445.1. NCBI lineage: Bacteria > Pseudomonadati > Bdellovibrionota > Oligoflexia > Oligoflexales > Oligoflexaceae > Oligoflexus > Oligoflexus sp. The sequence goes on from NZ_DASTAT010000126.1 coordinate 66,529, forward strand.
GATTACCGCTGGACGGCCACTCTTCGGCATCATCTGACTCCCTTTGGTCACAGCTTTGAGCAGAATATTTTCGTAAAACCTGAGGATGCACGGGAAGGCGGGCATCTTTTTATTGCGCGGCAATATACGAATGACAAAGCCACCCTTCCCGGTTTCGAGTGGCAATGCTTTCGCTGTCAGGCCTTGGGGAATGGTCGCGCCCTCGATTTGCGATCAGCGCTGTGGTTTCAGCCCAAGGACCTACTCTATCGTAGCAAGCACTGGAAAGCGGGCGGCTACCTCGCTCTTCAGCTGCAGCAGGATATTCACGATCATGCCCGGATCTTCGGTGAAATCATGACCAAGACCCGGGGTTGGATGGCGGATGAAATCAATTTGAATCCGGCCACGCATCTGCGCCTCGGTGTGAATCTGCGCGTGAACTGAAAAAATGCTATCCTGGAGGGATCGTTTTCTGACAGGAGTGAAGCTGCAATGAAATATCGTATAGGGGCTGCTCTGATGCTGGCCCTCTATGGAATCGCCTGCGCCCCCACCAATGCCAACAAACGTCGCTACCGTATGGATCAGGATCAGTTGGATCCCGATTCGCGGAATCCCGAAACTCCCGCGGGAATGCCGGGCGCGGTCACACCAGGCTCCGGGTCGGGTACAAGGCCGGGTGTTGGACCGGGTACAAGGCCCGGTACTGGAACGGGTACTGGAACAGGTACTGGAACAGGTACTGGGACGGGTGGATCGACCGGCGGGACGGTCAAGCCTGTGCCGGCTTACACGCTGGGGAACAAGGGAAACATTTTTGAGGGGGCCGCGTTTTATATTGATAGCGGCTTTGTGGAAAACCTCACGCGTTCCGCGACAACCTTGCCTCAGTATGCGGCGCGTATTGAAACCATGAAAAGCTGGGGCGGAACCGGCGTCTGGCTCGATGGGCGCGAGGCGATCAAAACACGGCTCGTGCCGGTTATGGAAGAGGCGCGGAAGCAGGGGCAAAAAAGCGGAAAGAGCGTGGTCGTTCCACTCGTAATTTATGATCTGCCGAATCGTGATTGCTATGCTTTGGCCTCGAACGGGGAACTCCTGCTTGCGAATGACGGACTGAATATTTACAAGACAGAGTATATAGACCCCATCGTAAAAATCATTCAACGGTATCCCGATGTGCGCATTGCAGCCATTATCGAACCCGATTCCTTGCCCAATGCCATTACCAATCGCGGCAAGAAGCAAACCATTGATGGTGAAGGTTGTTCCGATAGGGTCCTTCAGGGTTATGAAGATGGCATCGCTTACGCGATTCAAAAATTAACTATGCCTCAAACAGCCCTCTATCTGGATGCCGCACACAGCGGTTGGCTGGGATATACGCGCGAAGCACGCCAGGCCATGATCACAAAATTTAAAGAGGTTGCCACAAAGGCAGGAGGTCTGAATCTAATTCGCGGACTCGCGATCAATGTTGCCAACTATACCCCGCTCGATAGCCATGAGGCTCTGCCTTTCCCACCAGGCGCTCCATTCAAAAAGTACTTTGAAGATAATATGATTAAGAGCGAGCACCCATATGCAACAGAATTATCGCAACTCATGAAAGAGGCTGGCTTTCCCTATGCGCAGATTATTATTGATACGGGGCGCAACGGAGAACCACAATCGCGCTCGGTTTGGGGGAATTGGTGTAACATAGCGCGAGCCCGCGTTGGCGAGAAACCACGAAGCCAGCCTCGTCCCGAGGTCGATGCTTATGTGTGGGTGAAGCCCCCGGGAGAATCAGATGGCAGTTCGGAGAAAGCTCCAGAGAATGCGCCCGTTGCCGATCGCAATAAACGCGCTGATTCCACCTGCGCCTATCACGAAGTGACCAATATAGACCCGCTCGACGGCGCGCCGGTAGCCGGAAAATGGTTTCTGAAACACTTCGAAAATCTGATCCGACAACCCGGCGACCGCGTGAACCTCGGTCGAGCCACTCCCTAAGGGTTTACGAAGCATGCGAAAGCGGAGGAAGCCTCAAGGTTTCCTCTTCTTCATTTAAAGCCGAGTCAGGGATCTCAATATGGAAGGAAAAATCCCGAAGATCGGCATCCACTCGCCCCATCAACCTCACCCAGATCGTCCCCTCATGCCGGCTCAAAATATCCCTTACAGCTTCCATCCCCACGCCGCGACCTGATGTCTCGGTGACCGTCTGCGCAGTCGAGAAACCTCCACGGAAGATCAATTCCGCCACGTCCTCGGCGCTGGCATCGGAATCCAGAACCTTTTTCTCCATACCCAGGGATCGCAGTTTCGCGAGATCAAGACCGCGACCATCATCCTGAATATCCAGAACCAGTCGGGACCTATGCGCCGCGATCCTGAATGTGATCACGCCCTGATCACTCTTCCCTTTCCTCACCCGCTCCTCACCCACTTCGATCCCATGATCAATCTGATTGGCCAGAATATGAGAAAGAATCTGATCCAGGATAATTTCCGTATCCTGACTGATTAAGAGTGAAGGCCCTTCAATTTCGATTCGAGGCGCGAGCTTGCCAAGCCTTTTGGCAATGTTGGCGGCCGATACCCGATAGCTGTCCAGAAACTTGACCAGGGAGCAGCGATTGACCTGTCTCAATTTACTTTGAAAAAGCTGGGTCACGCAGGATGTGCTCTGAACCTCACGATCACCCATGGCCGTCACCAGTTCATCTGAAGTCAAAAGGATCTTCTGCCCTCCATAGAGCAGCACGATCGTGCTCATATGCCGATGGAATCTTTGCCAGCAGTTCAAATATTCCCGGGCCAGGGCCAGACACTCCTCGATTTGCTTGGAATAGCCCGGCGACAGTTCAAAAAGAAAACCTTCCGCCAGATGCACCGAGCTGGAGAGTTCCCGAAGACCCAGAGTCCGTGCTTCCCCTTTGATGGTATGCAGCGTGAGTTTATGATCCTTATGGATCGCCTGAACATCCCGCGACTCATCCAGAGAACCATGAATGCCTGCCAAGGATGCAATGCAGCGTTCCAGATTGCGCTGAACCTTATGCTCGCTCTGAATCGCCAGCAATTCTTCAATAATCGTGATGCGCTGCTTCTGGATATTGAGCATGCGCTCATTCTTTTTCTCCTGACTCACGTCCAGGATGGTGATAAGCAGACCAAAGCATAGCCCCTGGTCATTGAGTTTGGGCGTCCAGGTGATGCTCAGGAATTTCTCTTTGAAAGAAACTTCACGCGGCAGGGAATCCTCGTTCAATTCAAAGGAAAGCACCGTCTGCCCCAGGATCGCCTGCACAGCCTGCCAGGCCTGATCCTTCTTATCCGCATGCATGCTGCAGGGCTTCAGAAGGACATCATAAAGACTCTGTCCCACGATGCTTTCCTGTTCCAGGATACCGCGCGTATGATCCGAGTAGTTCGGGAGTATGCAGCCGGATTCATCGATCATCAAAAGCCCCTGCGGAATGGTATCAAGCAGGAACTGAATCTCTTTTTGACGACGGCGCGCGAGGTCCTCATTCTTTCGGGATTGAAAAGCATAGGAGTCCGAGACCCACTTCAGTAAAGATCCCAGGAGGTAGGTGCTGATCAGTCCGAACAGCTCCATGAACCCACCGAAATCAGCGGAACCATAGTGAATCATCATGAAAAGAAGCGGCATGGGCGCGCTCAGGATGGCCAGCATGAGTCCCATGCGAAAGGTCAGAACGATCGTAAAGCCCGTCAGGACCATATAAAGCCAGATTTCGATATGGGCATCGAAGGATTCTTTGGATGTGCACCCAATCACGAAAACAGTCATGATGGTCGCAAGAGCCAGATGAAGGCAACCACGGAGCCTTGTGCTGTAATCCTGCCGTGACTCGACCCTTGAATAATGGATCGCAAGCCCCATCATCACCGCACTGCACCAGCTGATGTTGAAGGTCAGCCAAGGGTCGCGGGCGTGAAAGGCGATCCCCAGGTAAAAAAACAGGGCGAAAATGGGCAAAAGGAAAAGGCAAAGATGGGCGAAGCGAATCAGGCCATCGCGAAAGTCAGCGTCTTTCACGAAAAAAAGTCGGAAAGTCCCCAGAAAACCAGGCCCCTGGCGTTCCCCTCGCAGAGCTGAGACGGCCAGCGTGAGCAAAATAAGGAAAAAATGCGAGACAAAGCGTCCCTCATCAATATCCTGCTCGATGTTCCGCCGCCAGATGCTTTTCATAGGTGCCCAGGTCTCGTCAGGGAATGACTCCAACTTTTCCTATGTTAGCACGGGTCACAAGGCGATAATTGCCTGAACCCGCAATGCCCCCCTAGCCTGTGACGACACCGAAGAGTTTGCCGATCAAAGCCGTGGCGGCCATGGCCAGAGCCCCCCAGAATCCGACCCGCAGGGCGCCTTTCAAAAGACTGGCTCCTCCGGTATGCGCGGCGACCATGCCAAGGGCAATCAGGAAAAAAAGCGATGCGGCCGGGACGCTGATGACCAGGCTTTCATAAGGGGCCAGCAGCACCACACCAAGGGGCAACGCGGCCCCGACGAAAAACGTGGCGGCGGATGCCAGAGCCGCCTGTATCGGTCGGGCCGCTCCCGTATCGGTGATCCCAAGTTCATCACGCGCATGGCTCTTGAGCGCATCATGAGCCATCAGCTGCGCAGCGACCTGAGACGCCAGCACGGGATCCAGACCGCGCTCCACATAAATCTGAGCCAGTTCCTCGTGCTCCAGCGCAGGATCATTGGCCAATTCCTTCGATTCACGTTCCAGGTCCGCGCTTTCCGTATCCGCCTGGGAACTGACTGATACATATTCTCCCGCGGCCATGGACATGGCCCCGGCCACAAGACCGGCAACGCCACTCAGTAAAATTTCGGAGCGCCCGGCATGCGCCGCGGCAACGCCCACGATCAAACTGCCCGTGGATACGATGCCGTCGTTCGCACCCAGGACCGCAGCGCGAAGCCATCCGATCCGTTCCGCTTTATGGCGTTCGGGATGCTTATGCGCGGCCATGGATGCTCCTTTTTTGAATGATCGCAAACAAGGAGACCGTATCAGCTGCCCGGGCTCGTCTCAAGCGCCTTGATCCAATTCAAAAGCAATTTGGCTTCCGGTGAGTTTTTGAAGTTTCGATTTCCCTGGGGCATGCTTCCCCGGCTGACTTCCGACGCGATGATACGTCGAGCCGCTTCCACCTGCGCCTGAGTATCAAACGCATAGCCGCCCTTGGCTTTGGTCCTGGTGTGGCACTTAAGACAGTTCGCGGTGATGATGGGTTTAATGGTGCTGTCGTAATAGGAAACGGGATCGGGCTGTGCGGACAGCCATTCGAGGAATTTTTTTCCCTCTTCGCTGCTGCCGAAGCCGGGATCGCCGAGCGGCATTCTGCCCTCATTCAGAACCGTGATGATACTGGATTTCAATTTCACGACCTGATCCTGTGTTTCCAAAATCACGCCACCGCTTGCATCGGCAGCGTTGTGACACCCACCGCAAGTGTCGATGACAATCGGTTTGATATCGGCTTCCCAACTTAACGCAAGAGCAGGGACCGGTGTGCCACCGTCGGTGGTTTGAGACAGTGCCCATCCGTTAAAACCCACGGAAGCAACCAGCAGCAAAGACTTGACGAACGCATAGCCTCGAAAATTTTTCATAATGTTCTCCATTCAATGGAGCCCATCATGAAAAGCTAAGGCTCGGATGTCAAGGCAACGCCACCATCCACCTATTGAAGTCTTTTCAAAGTGCGATCTGCATCGTGGTGCAATGTACAGCCCCACCTTTGGCTATCATCGAATCCGATGTGATCCAATGGACAGTGAAACCAAGATCCCGATGAAGACGCTCCACTCTTTCTTCATATTTCTTTATCAAGGGAAGATCGATGTACCCACCCTTCACCGAGTCGGCTTCATTCGCGGGTCGTACATAACGGGGCAGGAAAACATGCCCATTCAGCAAGAGGGAATTTGTGTAAGAACGGAAAAGATTATAGCCATCCTCTGCAAAGTTGGGCGCAGGCATGGGCAGCCGAATGATTTTGAATCCCTGCTCTTTCAATTCAGCGGCACGGCTATCCAGAAAATCCCGAACCTCGCGCACCCGCACAAGGTCGTCTTTACGATAACCAGGAAGATTCATAACTTCATCTTCGATCTGCGCGACGAGTATGGTCTGATCATCCACAAACTTTGCCCAAAGATCCAGATGCCGCGTTCCTTCATAAGGCATGCTGGGAAAAATCATCACGTCCTTGCAGCCGGCGAAGTCTTTGAAGTACGCGATGATCTCGTCCCTACTTAAAATCAGATCACCGTCGACCCTTTCTTCCGCATTGACCTCAAGGACCTTATCGGTCATGAGGCAGGCGCCGCTGTCGTTATTCATGAAGTTCCCGCCTTCGATATAGATCGGAAGGCTCAAGCGAGGTACATTCAAACCTTTCGCCAGCGCGGCTGGCACGCTGTCATCCGAGGCGCGGCTTGGATAATAATTAAACTCAAGAAGACGCCGCGAACCATCCGCTGCCTTGGCTATCCAAGGGCCGTAATCACGCGACCACTCCCGCTGGCGTCCTGGTTTTGGCTGCTCCAAAAGTTTCAGTTTCGCGCTGTCCTTTTGAAGAAGATCATAAAGATCTTGAAAATCCTCCTGCTCCTCATCTGCCGTGTATCCATGCGGGACTGTGATCCAAAGGCTATCAATACCGCTGCCCAGAAGCGCCTGCATCATGCGTTCCTGATGATGCTCGACCAGCATCTGCGATGATACCAGCACCGCTGCGCTCGGATGATATTCCGGCACTGCGATCTGTCCCGATCGGAAAGGTTCCAAAGTCGCGGCATCGCTGTCTTCAAAATGACCCAGGACCCGGCTATCGGATGCCCCCGGGCTGCAGGCCCAAGGGCCGGCTAACAAAAGAAAGGCGAAGGAAGTGAAACGCATGAAGGGAATTCCTTATCAAACGTGAAGGGAAAGACGGCAAGCAACGCGTGCTCACGCTTTTGGGATCAACCATAAAAATCACGGATAACGCAAGTCTTTTCCAATGATCCCTCCCCCTTCATTCAAAAAGCAAGGCCCCGGGCCCCGCCCCTTTTTCACATTCTGTCTCCAGGGTTACGCAATGCGCACCGATAACGAAGGACGAGTTTATGAAGGGTCTCATGCGAGTCGCTGTCAGCACATTCCGAAAGTCTCGCCTTAAAAACCATTTAGGGTTCCTTGGGCTATGGCTGCTCTTTTCTCTTTGGCCTCGGGAGTCCTGGGCAGCACTCGTGTGGACGCCCGAGCTTCAGTCCCTTCCGGTTTCGGAATATTCCTTTTACTGTGAAGAGGCGCGTCCGCCGGAAACTGCGGAACCTTCCATGGTGCGGACCGATCTTCTGGAACCGCGCACAGGTCCGATCAACCTTGGCTACCTGAAACAGCGTGCATGCTGGACGGAAGTCAGTCTGAAACTCGATGATGACCAGCCGCGACTGCTCTATCTTGAATATGGTCTGACGCAAGCGGATAGCATTCGAGCTTTTCACACGATGGATGGTCAGACCTGGAATGATCTGGGTCACGCGGGCAACGACGTCCCCATCAGTCGCTGGCCCGTGCACTATAGGGCACCGACGTTTGAATTGAAACTGGAGCCAGGCGTCAACACTCTGCGCATCTACCAGACCAGCCGCGACATCACTGGAGTGGACTGGAAAATATGGGAACCCAAGGCTTTTCACATGGCCGTCAACTGGGAAAATATTCTCTTCGGCGGTTTCTTCTCGATCTGTCTGGCCCTTTCCCTCTATAACCTTGTGATCTTCGCCGTCAGCCGTGACCTTCTGCACTTCTATTATTTCCTTTATCTGAGCACCTACGGTTGGGTTCAGATGTTCATGACCGGCTTTCTCAAGCTTCATTTCCTGACCGATATTGGACCTTTGCTGGGTCGCATAGGCACCAGCTCCATCGTGATCAGCATGTTCTCGGCCTATGTCTTCGTCGGGAAACTCCTGGAGATTCAACACTTCCCCCGGCTGATGGCCCGCACGTTCTGGGTCTTCGCCTACATCAGCCTGAGCAATCTCCTGCTCACAACCGTGGGGCCCTTCTCCATCGCGGCTCAGAACTGCCTCTTATTCTCGGGCCTGGGCTCGGTCCTGGCCTTCATCTATGGCGCCTACGCGCTGAAGCATGGCAATCCCATGGCGCCTCTTTTTCTTCTGGCCTGGCTGCTCCTTCTGATCGGAACCATCATCCAGGTTTCTGCGCTTTCGGGATTCATCGAAAGCACACCGCTGACGCGCTCGGCGAACTTCATCGGCGCGACGGTCGAAGCGATTTTGATTTCCTATGCCCTGGCCTATAAAATGAAACGCGAGCGCACGGACGAGATGGTTCGTCGCAAACACGCCTTTTCCCAGCTGGAAAAAATGGTGTATCCGCATCAGCTCGATATGATGCAGCACGGACGGCAGCTCGAAGACACCATGCCGCTGGCGACAGGACAGGCCTGCGTGATCTGCGTGGATATGATCAATAGCTCGAAGCAGAATATCCATGAGCTGAAAGCATTCCTCCGGGCCTTCTTTGATGAATGCGATATCATCATGAATCGCGGGTATCAGGGCGAAGGTCTCAAGGCCTATGGCTTTCGTATCAAGGAAATGGGAGACGGCTTTCTCTGCTCGATCGGTTTTCCGTTCTCGCCGCCTTCGCACCTCGGCCTGCGGGAAATCGCCCTCGATATGGCGATTGATTTCGTGGCGAAGTTTGAAGAGACTCTGGTGAAGCATCCCTTTCATGGCAGGACCGAACCCCTTCTTTCCATAGGGATTGCGGAGGGGCCGATTGAAGGCTTCTTTACTCTTTCCGGTATTCGAAGCTATGAACTCTTCGGCAAGGGCATCGTGCTGGCCTCACGTTATGAAGCCTTGCGCAAAGTCTATGCGATTCCCGGCCAGGGCCACCTGATCTGCATGAAGTCGACCGTTTATCATGCTTTGCCGGCGACTTATCAAAAACAGTTCACACGCTTCGCGCTGGATCGTTCGCAGCAATTTATCCGGGATGATGAGACCGTTCAGGATTTTTATTATCAGCGTGTGGCAGGTTCCTGGAAAAAAGCCAAAAGCGCCTGATCGCGCTCAGGCCTTTTTCATGGGCCAGAGGATCTCTTCCAATTCTTCAAAACTTCCGACGCGTTGCTCCCATGACGGGATGCGCACCTGCGCTTTGAAATCGCTGTACCGATGCAGAATCTGCAGAAGAAAGAGGCGGCGACGCAGCGTCTCGTTCTGGGCTGTGGATGCATAGCCATAACCCGTGAGCAGGGCCGTGACGAAATCCGCGCGACCCTCGCAGCTGAAGAGCCAGGGCCCCAGAAGATCGTATTCACGATAGCCTATCATCGCATCCCCGAAGTCGATCATCCCGCTGATGGCGGTCAAAGGCCTTTGTTCCGACGCGAGCAGATTGAAAGGCGTGTATTCTCCGGTCAGGATCACAGGCTCAAAGTCCGTGGGAAGGGACACCAGATTCTTTTGCACAAACTCATCCACCCCATCCACGAACCAGCGCGGCATGCCGAGCCTTTCATGACGAGCTCGACATTTTTGAATCTGGTTGGGAAAAAATTCGGACCAGGACGGCGGCAGATCATGGAGCTGTCCCAGCGGCACGGCATGAACCCGGGCCATGATGCGGCCTATATCGGAAAGCGCAGACGTCTTTTCCGCAGCGGAAAGCTCAGGCCAGATCTTTTCCAACGTCACGCCGGGCAGGCGACTCATGATGATAAACGTCCAGCCTCGATCTTCACCCGCCTTATAGAAAAGGGGAATAGGCAGATTCAGCTGCCCATCCAGATGCTGCATCACGCGCCACTCGCTCACCCATTGATGTCGCAGAAAAGGCGGAAAAACCTTCATGATCCACGCCGATCCCAGGGCGGCGATCAGATTGCTGCCATCACGAAAAGGAGAAAAGGCGGATTCCAAAGAGGCATCGGGCCCATGAGCCCGCCAGAGTTCCAAAAACGGCTGACGCCAGCTCTCGGGTTCAAGCCGAAAGCGGCGGTCAAAGTCCACGGGATCCATGTTTTGGGGAAAGCTCATGGTCACCAGCTGATCCGCAGGTAATCTTTCAGTTCATTCGGATTACTGGCCGACGGAGGAAAATGCGGAGTCAGGATTCCCTGACAGCGGGCTATGGCCTTTTCAAAACCTTCGACCAGCTTATGCTCCTTGGCCCCGTGCACCAGGTCATGAATCAATTCCTGAAAATCCTCAGGTTTGCAGTGACGCGCGATACCCTGATCGGCGAGCACCACGGCCTGACGTTCAAAAAAGGAAACGAAGAGCAGAATACCCGTGCGACCTTCCGTGGCCGACAGACCGGCTTCATAAAACGCCAGCATCGCGCGTCGTTCCGTTTCCAGCTTCTGATCCTTGCGTGGAATCAAAAGACGTTCGACCGCAGGCAGACGAGCCAGCATATAGCCGCTCATCCCCGCGATGACAAAGCCGATCGACCACAGAAGATCATGGCCGGCCCACCCCATCGTGAGCACGAGGATATGCTTGATACAAAGCGCTAAAAGCAGTGCGAGCAGAGCGCCGAGTACATCGCTGTTGCTGGAGACCGTGGACCGATACACGAGCATCGGCACGATCTCACCACTGGTCTTGGCTTCCGCATCACTCACCGCACGTTCAATGCGGGATGCGCCTTCCAAACTTAAATACGATCTGAGCCAGGCAGGAATCTCCTTTACCATGATCCGGATGCTCCTCCTCCTGAAAATCCACCACCACCGCCGCCGAAGCCGCCGCCACCAAAACCACCGCCGCCACCGAAACCGCCACCACCCCAGCCGCCAAAGCCTCCACGCCGACCTCCGCTGAAGGGACCGCGCGGTCCCCCGCGATTGGCTGCGGCTATGATGAAGATGACGATCAGGAAAATGAAGAGGGAAAAGAGCGAACCCACTCCACCACGACGCTCTCCGCGGACCTGCCGCGAACGCTGCGGTGCATCGACACCGAATTTAAAATCGGGGTCGGTATACGCGACGATATGCGAGACGCCGGCGATGACACCGGCATCGTAATCACCTTCGCGGAAAAGGGGCGTGATTTTTTCACGGATGATGCGGCTGCTGTAAAGGTCGGTAAGCGACCCTTCGAGTCCCTGGCCGACCTCGATGCGCATCTTGCGATCCTGCGCCGAGATCAGAAGTATGGCGCCATTGTCTTTTTCCGCGGTTCCGAGCTTCCACGTATCCGCCACGCGAATCCCATACTGTTCGATGGTTTCATCTTCCAGCTTGGGTATGGTGAGTATCACGATCTGGCTGCCGCCGGCCTGATGAAGGCCACGCAGCTGCTGATCCAGATACGCTTCGGTATTCTGGGAGAGTATGCCGGCCGTATCCATGACTGGATCGGTCAGAGCCGGTATGGGCGTGACCGCCAGCACCGGCGTCACGCTCACCATCCAAAGTATCAGCAGCAGAAGTCGCTGCACGCCAGTCCTCACTTGAAGTCAACCTTGGGAGCCGATTCGATCTGGGTTTTTTCCGCTTCAGTCACGGTCCACTGCGGCATCTTCTCGTGATGATAGATCAGGCTGTTGGTGAAGCTTGTCGGAGGTACTGTGATCAGGTTATTGAACTCGTTGATGGATTCAATGTAACGCTGACGCGCAACGGCGATGCGGTTCTCTGTGCCTTCCAGCTGCGCGCTCAGATCACGGAACTGAGCATCGGCTTTCAGGTCTGGGTATTTTTCCACAACGACCATAAGGCGACCTAATGCCTGGCTCAGGTTGCCCTGCGAGGCCATGTATTCCTGCAATTTCTTCGGATCCATGGACCCTGGATCCACCGTGGTTTGTGTCGCTTTCGACCGCGCTTCCACCACGGCCGTCAATGTTTCCTGCTCATGCGACGCATAGCCTTTGACTACGCTCACAATGTTGGGAATCAGGTCAGCACGTCTTTTATACTGGTTCGTGGTTTCCGCCAGCGCCGCTTCCACCTTATTCCTGGCCTGAGGAATTGACTGCAAACCACAGCCCGTCATGGCTCCCATAAGAAGCAAACCTGCGACTGTCCGACTCAAAATACGTAGCATGCAAAAACTCCTTCGTTTGGCCTTATGCTTTCGGCATCATAAGCCTGCAGACTCTACCACGTTTTATAATGTAAACATTCATTGAAATTTGGCAAGGCCGAAGACGGGCAGGCAGAACTTCTTAACCCGCCTGGGTTTGCTTCGATCGACGACGGAGCTGTTCCATAAGGCTGAGGACGATTTGGTCGGCAGGTTCCTGTTCAGCCAGCCGGTAGAGGACTTTTTCCGCTTCCGTCCACCACCCCAGCTGCAGATAAAGGCGGGCCAGATCCTTCTGATCATGGCTTTGATTATAGGCCTCGATCGCGATGGATTCACTCTTTCGCATTTTCTCCAGCATGCTCTCCATGAAAGAAGCCACCGCGTTTTCATAAAACGCGAGCGAAACTTCCCGCTGCCCCTGGCGCGCAGCCTGCTCTGCCTGCAGCATGAGCCCGAGGTATCGCGGCTGAAAGCGCGGCACCGAGCGCAGCGCGCGGGCGCTCAAACTCTCGCTGCGCCGCCTGTGGGTCTGAAACCAAAAGCTATAAAGCTCGATCCGCTCACGCGATTCCGGCAGCATTCTCTGCAGCAGTTCGACGATCTGTCCTGGATCCCCTTCATGTCCGGGCTGACGTTCCTGATAGCGCAGCGCCTCCAAAAATCCACCCAGCTGATGCGGGGTATGACGCCATGCCGCCTGCAATCTCCCAAGGCAGGCATGAAGTCCCTCGCTCGCGCTGATGCACTGCTTCAAAAGCCGGAGCTGCTGCGTGGCCTCGTGGCTTTCCCAGCGATCCGGATTACGCAAAGTCAGAGGCGCACGCTGCGTCGCGTCCACATCCAAAAGCTGTTTTTCCGCTTCCAAAGTCGCCTGGCTGATCGCCTGCAGGGATTGGGTCTGCCTTGCCTGCCAGATCAATCCACCCAGCAAAAGCCCACCCAGGATGATGCTGATGAGCCAGCGTTTTCCCTGCTGCGGACCTGGATAACAAAGACGTCTTGGTATCATGCACGACTCAAGGCAAAGGTTGAGACAGAAAAACCAGCTGGGGCGCGGTTACGATCTCAACCGGACGTTCGTTTTCATGAGCGAGGTCCGCACCGAATTCCAAACTGAAACCGCGGCTCACGCGCAAAAGATTCAGGTTCTTCAAAGGCACCGGCCCCACCGCCGTGCAGTTCCCCGGATCAAAACTCAGAGGATACTGCGCCTCGGCCAAAGGCCAGTCCTGACGCCCGCAGAATGCAGCGGCCTCCAATCGAGCCTGCCCTTCCGCATTCATGGGTTCCAGCGCCTGGCCACTATAATTCAAATCCACCGCATAGATGAAATCGCGATTGGTCACGATCAATTCATAAGTGCCCTGGTACTCAAGGAAAGCCAGCGACTCATCGCAGTGGGCATCCGCGAAATATGTTTCCCGCCTTGTCACATCCTGCGCGTTTTCAAGCCGCAGATCGATCCGATACGATGTGAAAAGATCCTGGCGCGGAATGCAGGCCGTGGCCCATGAGCCATCCACAACCGAATAGAGCGGAGGCGAGGCCGAGGATTCCGAGCAGGCGGTCAAACCAGGAATCAGACTAAGGACGGCTGAAAAACTGGCGAATTTCCTGCAGCCAAGGATTCCGTATCGCATCGACTTCCACATGAATTTCATGTCGGGCTTCCGGGAACGTGAGCTTGCGACACTGCTTCGCCCGCTGACACACATAATCCTGCCCTCCGGTCATGACCACATCATCATTGCCTGCCTGAAACATCAGGATCGGAGCGATAAGCTTTTCTGCATCATCGCGCATATCCCAGGTCGCCTCCAGTGCTTTTTGCGCGAAGCGGAAACTCACCCCACCCACACGTTCGTCCTTGCGATCCCAGCGCAGCTGGTTGAAGGCCTTGTAGCGCACCGCACTGCCGGTCCCGCGATAGGGTTCGTCGAAGTGAAAGGGACCATGACCGGGAACAAAACTCTTATCAAAACCGAGCCAGCAGGCAATAGTCGCGAACGAATAGCCCATCCATTGGAAGGGAAAAGGTGCGGGATTGATATCGAGCATCGGCGAGGACGTGACAGCTTTCGCGAACACATTCGGATTCTGCACCATATAAAGCGAAAGGATATTGGCCCCCATGGAATGACCAAGGCCATAGACTTCCTTGAATCCATGCGGCGTCACCACTTCCTTCATGAGCTGCCCCAGGTCATCGCGATAGAAGGAGAAATCCCGCACATACTGCATCTCGGGCTGATCCGTCTCGCGACCCGAGGCTCCCTGCCCACGGTGATCCATGATGAAGACAGCCAGGTTCAGATCCTGGATGTCATCCAAGAATTCGGCGAATTTAAAGGTGGATTCCGTGCGGCCTGGCAGGATGACCAAGGCGCGATCCTGCCCCGGCTTCACATACGAGCGATAATGGATTTTGAGGCCATCCGCTGTGGTAAGAAAAGCCGAGCTGCCATTGGCCCAGAAAGCTGGCAGGATACGACCCGCGAATTCCTGCTCAAAGATGCTCTCCGGTACAGCCTCAGCCCTGTGGGATAAGGTGAAGCAGGCGGAGCACGACACAAGCCAGCGCAAAAGAAACCGCATGGAAGAACCTCAATTTGAATCCTGGTTCTTCCATTGTACCCCGGCGCCGCGAAAGTCCGCAATCGTCGGGGCTTTTAGGCCTTTACCGACTCACGGCGTCGCCGGCAGCTCCTCGATCTCTGCGCCCATGGCCTGAAGCTTGGGCACAAGGTTATCGTATTTCCGGGTCAATTCGTGAATGTTGCTGAGGTGGGTGACGCCTTCCGCCACCAGACCGGCCACCACAAGGCACTTGCCCGCGCGGATATCGGTCGGCAGTTCGAAGTCGCGGGCCTGCAGGCGGGTCGGCCCCTGAATGATCGCGGAATGCACGAAGTTGTGATTCCGGAAACGGCAGGGCGATTCACCCAGGCACTTGCTCGTCACATGGATGTTGGCGCCCATGTTATTGAGGAAGGACGTATACCCGAGGCGCTCTTCGAATACGGTTTCATGCAGAATGGAAACCCCTTCCGCCTGCGTGAAGAGCACCATGAACGGCTGCTGCCAGTCGGTCATGAAACCGGGATGCACTTCCACTTCGATATGCACGCCCTTCAAAGGTTTTCCCATCGGGGCTTTCACATAAAGACCCTTGGAATTCACCGTGAACTCGGCACCCATGCGCTGGATGAAGTTCAAAAAGCTGTAAACAGGACCATGCGTGACGTTTTCAATCAGCACGTCCCCGCCGGTCGCCAAAGCCGCCACCGCGAAGGAGACGACCTGGTTGCGATCGAACATGCAGCGCAGTTCGCAGCCGTTCAGCTTCTTCACGCCTTCGATGATGAAGGTACGATTCGGCGTCTGGGTGATATCCGCGCCCATCTTCTGCAGCATCATGCAAAGCTCGAAGATCTCGGGCTCGATCGCGGCGTTCTCAATGATGGTCCGGCCGCGGGCCATGGAGGCTGCGATAATAAGGTTTTCCGTGGTCATGACCGAGGGAAAGGGCAGCTTGATATGCGCGCCGTGCAGACCTTTTTCATCGACGCTCAGGTGATACTGATTGCCGTTCTGCTCGACCTGCGCGCCCATCATGGCGAGGCCTTCGATGTGGAAATTCACAGGGCGGCGGCCGATCTTGTCACCGCCGAGCGCCCCATAGAAACTGACCTTGCCGAAGCGCTGCAGAAGCGGTCCGGCGCACAGGATCGAAATGCGGTTCTTCCGGCAAATTTCCTCGGAAATAGCCCAGCGATCCATGGTTTTCGCGCAGACTTCGATCACATCGGATTCATGCGTGATCACCTGACCGCCCAGGTAACGATAGAGCCCCTCGACGATCTTGCGTTCGTCGACATCCGGGGCGCCTTTGATCATCACGGGTTCGTCCGTCAGCATCGAGGCGATGATGCATTTGGTGACCTGATTGGAACTGCCGGCGATCGAGATGCGACCACCGGAAAGTTTTTTACCGCCAACGATCCTGAGGCGAGGTTGGGTCATTTCCATTGACTCCTTTATCTTTTAAAGCGGGACGTTCTTAGTCATCTTTGGGGTCGAGTTCGGCGTAATCAGCGATGGAAATCGGATCGTTGACCCAGTCCTCGTCCACGATCACTTCCAAACCGAGGTAGACCTTGTTTTGGAAATGAAGTTCGAGGTTCTGCCGGGCTTCCATGCCGATTTCCTTGATTTTCTGCCCGTTTTTGCCCAAAACGATACCGCGGTGCGCCTGGCGGCTGACCACGATATAGGCCTCGATCCGCACGATGGTCGGGGCAAATTCCATTGTATCAACCCGCACGGCCAATTGGTAAGGCAGCTCGGCCCCCAAATGCCGGAAAGCCTGCTCACGAATGAGTTCCGCGCACACGAATTTTTGTGGGCGATCGGTCAGGTCATCATCGGGGTAAAGCCAGGGACCTTCGGGTAGGCCTTCCACGATCGCGGCCACCAGTTCGGTCAGGCTTTCTTTGCGCTTGGCGCTGATCAGCCAGGGATGACGGTCATCGAGGTGCGCGGCGGCCTCGGGCGGCAGCTCTTCGCGTATCATGGCCATGATACCGAGCAGGCGTTCTTCGGCGAGGCGCAGTTCGACCTTTTTCAGCTTATCGCATTTATTGAGGCAAACGAGGACGCGGCCCTTGGATTCCTTGACCACGTTGCGCAGGAAATTGATGTCTTCGGCATTGCCGACGTCCTGGACATCGATCACATAAAGGATCATGTCCGCATCGGCGAGCACCGACCAGGCCTCGCGATTCATGAGCGAGTTCAAAGTCAGTTTCTTATGGCTGCGATGGATACCAGGCGTATCCAAAAACAACAGCTGAGCATTGTCTTCCATACGAATGCCCAGGATGCGATTCCGTGTCGTGTTGGGTTTGGCGCTGACGCCGACGATCTTCTGACCAACAAGGGTATTCAAGAGGGAACTTTTCCCGGCATTTGGTCTACCCATGATGGCACAATATCCACAGCGCTGTGTCATATAAAAACCTCAATCCTACCAATTTTACATATTCAAGGCGACCCACTGGGCTGGCAGCATGCCTTGCCGGGGGCTGATTGGCAAGGTAAATTCCTGCATTTTCCTTGAATTGGAATTGCCGGCCTAGGCCCGGTGCAGCAGGGTCTGCGGCATGACAACGACAAAGCGTGTATTGGGGTGCTTGACATCGACATCAAGACTGCCGCCATGGGCCGCCATAATTTTCCTTGAAATACTAATGCCGAGGCCCGTGCCCTTGCCAAAGGGTTTGGTGGTGAAGAAGGGCTGGCCGATTCGGGCCAGGATATCTGGCTTCAGGCCATCGCCGCTGTCTTCAACCGCCAGCTCCAGTTCAGAGCCCACCTGCCTTAAGGAAATCCGGATCCACCTTTCGGGCAGTTTTTCGACGGCGTCCCGCGCATTCTGGATTAAATTCAAAAGGACCTGGCCGATCTGAAGCGGCCTGCCGCGGGTATGGAAGGATCGGTCCGGTCGATCAAAGATCAGCTCTATCCCAAGCTGTTCAATGCTTTGACGACAGATAGCCAGCGTATCATCCACCACCTGCACAAGGTCGAGGCTTTCGAACGGCTCCCCCTCCCCTTCATAGGAAAGTCGCCTGAGACTCAGGATAATCTGCGACATGCGATCAATCGTCTCCGATATTTTCTGACCGGCATAATGAATGCGGTCGCGATCCCAGGTCTCACGCTTCAGAAGTTTGATCAGCTGCTCGCTGTAACCCTTGACTATGCCCAGGGGATTATTGATTTCATGGGCGATGCTTCCCGCCAATTCTCCGATAGCCGACAGCCGTGAACTTGCGACCAGCATGGTTTGCTGCTCTTCAATCAACTTCTGGCTGGTCCTGAGGTCGACGATCGTTCGCCGGAGTTTCGTCTCGCTTTTCTGACTGTTCAGATAGAAATAACCTGAAAACATGAAGACCGTCGCGAACACAAACGGCATGGTCGCGAGATGGATCATGCGCTGTTCAGCGGCCGTCAGGGGCAAGGGTTCCACAAGGTCCTGGCCGAGGAGCTCGACGAAAAAATAAAGCAGCACAGGCGCCAGACTGCAGAGGATAAAACTGAGGCGACGGCGGTAATCCAGCAGAATAAAAGGCACCGACGCGCAGGTCAGGAACACGTACTGAACGCCAGACCCACGCCCCAGGGCCAGGGCATAGAAAAGCGTGACGGCGTTGTAGTTGAAAATTGTATAGAGACGTCCGAACGTGAGCGACCCGCTCCAGCGGTTGATCAAAAAAATGCAGCCGAAATGCAGGGCCGAGAGCAGTGTCACGATTGCCAGTGCCGGCTGTCCAACCATCCAGAAGACCGGCGGGAAGGATACCAGAATCAGAACTGCGATGATGGCGGTATTCTGATTGGAAAAGCGAATACGACGCTGCTCGCGCTCGCTGATGGTCGTGCGCAGGCCCGATTCGGATATATAGCTCCATAGGCTAAGCAAAGGATTCGCTGACAAACTTTTCAAGACTCCCTAGAAGATGCCCCCCATTGTGCCCTAAAAAAATCCATCTGCCCATCTTCGGATCTTCCACGCATGACGTTTCTGTTCCCTTGGACGACGCAACAAATTTTCCTTGTCGCGGACAGACCCGCTGACTAGGATGCCACAGCCGGGATCGCCATTCTGCGCCCCTTTGCCCGACCTGTTAGGAGCTTATCATGACTGATCAACCGCATGTCTGGAATTACTTCCGCGCTGGTGGCGTGGTGCAGGTCGAGTTGAAAACCAAAGCCGATCTGCTGCAGTTAAGTCAACTCGATCAGAAACTTTGGATGGCGCTCTCCATGCCGACCCGAGGCGTGCATTGCGATACGAGGACTCTGGATCTTATCGACACTGACAAGGATGGACATATTCGTCCTCCAGAGCTGATTGAAGCCATTCAATGGCTCGATAAGATGCTGACTGATCCCGGAATTATTTTGACTGAAGGCGGGAGCGTGAGCCTGGCCGAAATCAAGGATCCCGCGCTCAAAGCCGGCGCCGAAAGGGCTCTTGTGCAGCTCGGCAAGCAGGGCGAAACCAGCATTCAGCTCGAAGAACTCGATCTGGCTGTCAGCAAACTGAGCGCCGAGATTTTCAACGGCGACGGCATCATCATTCCCGACGCGGGCCAGGAGCCGGCGGTCAAGGGGCTGATCGAACACATCATTCAGCACTATGCGTCCGTTCCGGACCGCAGCGGTCATCCTGGAATTGATAAAACCATCGTGGAAAATTTCTTCAAGGATCTCGACGCGCGCGCACAATGGTTCGCGGAACTTGAGCAGCAGCCGCAGCTCGTTCCCCTGGGAGCGGCAGGCACAGCCCTGGCCTTCCAAGCCACCGATGCGGTCAGCAATAAGATCGAGGATTTTTTCACGCGTTGCCATTGGGTGGCCTTTGATGCGCGAGCCAGCGCCGCAGCCAATCGCTCGGAAGCGGAATTCGCCGCCATTGCCAGTCAGCAGTTGAATCCCAATTCCGAAGAACTGGCTCAGCTGCCCCTGGCAAATGTGACGAGGGATCTCGCACTGCCGCTTGATGATCGCTTGAATCCGGCCTGGCATAAACCCATGCAGTATTTTGTCGAAACCGCGGTGCAGACCACGCTGGGAGTCCGCCCCGAGGTCCTGACCGAGGCCCAGTGGCGGCAGATTCAAAAAAGCCTGCAGCCCTATGCCGCCTGGCGCGGACGCGAGCCTCAGAGCAGGGTATCGCTTCTTGATATGCAGAAGATCAAAGAGATCCGGGCCAGCCGCTCACGCGAGGCTTTGGATGAACTTCTGGGTTTCGATCTTGCCATCGCCCCGGAATACAATAGCCTCAGTGATGTGCTGCGGCTTCTGCTCTATCGCCGCGACCTCGGCCTCGTTCTGCGCAACTTCGTGAACTTCTCGGATTTCTATCGCCGCAAAAAGTCCATTTTCCAGGCTGGAACTCTCTTCATAGATGGACGTGCCGCGGAACTCTGCATCGAGGTGAGCAACCCCACCAAGCACACAACGATGGCTGGTCTCTCAGGAGCCTACCTCGCCTACTGCGATCTTCTGCGTGCGGGTCAGCAGAATCGCGCGGTCGTCGCCCTTCTCACGGATGGTGACAGCGATAATATTTCCGTCGGACGCAATGGAGTCTTCTACGATCGTCTGGGACGGGACTGGGAAGCCACGATCACACGCATCGTCGCCAATCCCATCAGTTTGCGGGAAGCTTTCTGGACACCCTATAAAAAAGTCGCCCGCTTTTTTGAAGAGCAGATTGCCAAGCGGGCGGCGGCGGCCGATGCGGTGAACGTCACGCAGCTTTCGACCACGACGCAGGCCATGGCCAATGCCGACAAGGCCAAGGTCCCGGAAAATGCCTTGGGCAAAAAGATAGATGTTGGAACCGTCGCGGCTTTGGGCGTGGCCTTGGGCAGTATCAGCACCTTCTTCGGAGTTCTTTTCAGTCAATTTTTGAACCTGGGTATCCTGATGCCGTTTGGGATCCTGGCGCTGATTCTTTTGATCTCGGGCCCTTCGATGGTGATGGCCTGGCTCAAGCTCAAAAGCCGTAACCTTGGACCCATCCTGGATGCCAACGGCTGGGCGATCAACACTGTGGCTCGCATCAACGTGCCCTTCGCCGCGTCGATGACCTCGATTCGTGAGGTTCCGCTGCATGCCGGCATGCTCAAGCAGGATCCCTACGCGGAAAAGAAGCGTCCCTGGCGCTTCTATGGAACGCTGGCCCTGATCATCATCCTGGCCTTGGCCTGGGCCATGGGCCGCTGCGATCGTTACCTGCCTGAAAAAATTCGCTCCCAAAACGTCTTCGGCAGCGTGCCGAAACTGTAAGAATCCAAAGCATGCACCCCCTGGGTGCATTGCGTTTTTCGTAATCTTTCCCGGAAATAAGTTCGCGATTCCTTTGCGCAGTCCGATAGGTTTTCCTAACGTAAAGTTGGAAAACCATGCGCCTTGCACTCTGCACACTTTGGATTCTCCTTGGGCTTGTCGCCACCCGCGGGCTCGCATCCGAACCAATTTCCGTTTTGGATCCGACTGAGCTTTTAGGTCATAGGATCCTTTATCTGGAAGATCCCACAGGCCAGGAAACTTACGAATCCATTCAGGCGAAAACCTCTGAGGCCTGGCGCAGCTCGACCCAGAATACGCCGACCTTCGGCTTCACCCAATCACGATTCTGGCTGAAAATGCGGATCAGCAATCCAACGTCCCAGGCGGCGCTCCGCTATCTGGAGGCGGAGTATTCGCATTATGACGAGATCGACTTCTATGTGCGGGAAGGAGCGGACACCCGGATCTTTCAGATGGGTGACCTGAAAAAATTTTCCGAGCGCCTCATACCCTTTCGTAATTTTATCGTACCCGTGACCGTCCCCGCCCAGGGCGAAATCGAGGTGCTGATCAGCTGCCGTACATCCGGCCCCCTTTTCTTCCCCATCCAACTCTGGACGCCCGAGGGCATGATGGTGGCCAGGGCCCAGGCTGATCATTTCGCAGGTTATTACTATGGCCTTCTCCTGGCCATGCTCTCCTATAACTTCTTTCTCCTGATCACGACACGGCGCCGCTTCTATCTTTACTACTGCCTTTATATCGGCGGCTTTGTGATGTTCCAGGCCTCGCTGCATGGCTTCACTTTCCCGCTGCTCTGGCCGAATTCTCCGGGCTGGGCCAACCTCTGCGTGGCCTTTTTCCTGGGGCTTTCCCTTTTCTGGATGTGCGTCTTCACCCGTGATTTCCTGGAAACCAAAACCCAGCTGCCACGCGGGGATCGGGTGATCCTGGTGCTGATGATGATCTCGCTGACCGTCATGCTGCTGGCCCTTTTCGTCGGCTACGCCGTGGCTGTGCGGCTCGGTACGGTCGCGGCTCTCGTCTCCGGCCTTTATCTTCTGGGCTGCAGTATCTATCTTCTGAAGCGTTCCTATAAGCCGGCCTATTTCTATATGCTGGCCTTTTCCATGTTTCTTTTTGGAATAGTCGTCAACGCCCTGAAACAGCTTGGCGTTCTGCCCCAGACCTTCTTTTCCGAGTATGCGATTCAAATCGGTTCGGCTCTGGAGGTCATCCTTCTGAGCATGGCCCTGGGTCATAAGATTCGTCATGAGCAGCTGGCAGCAGGGCGGAAAATCCAGGGCCTGAACGAGTCGCTGGAAGAATCCCTGAATGAGGTGCAAAAGCTGAACGCGGAGCTGATTGAAAAGGAAAAGGCCCGCACGGCTTTCTTCCACAATACTTCGCACGAGCTCAGGACGCCGATCAACGGCATCCTTGGTTTCGTGCAGCTCATCATACAAAATCGCTTTGGTGAGATCAGCCAGGACGTGGGTCAGCAGCTGCGAAAAGTCCATGGCATAGGCCTCTCCCTTTTGCATCAGGTGAACACGATCCTGGAACTCGCCAAAAGCAAAAAGGGTCAGCAGGATATCAACTGGCAATATATAGACCTTGATAGCGTCTCCTCAGAAATCCGCTATCTGATGGAAGGTTTGAGCTTTAAATACCCCGCCACCAGCTGGAGCCTTGATACCTCGTGGTCACGCGACCATGCCAGGACTCCAAGCTATATAGCCGATCGGGAAAAGCTTCTGACCATCATGAGAAACCTCGTCGGCAATGCCTTCAAGTTCGAAAGACCCGGCGCGGGCAACGCTGTGGAGGTGTCCATGGATTTCACCGACGGGCAGAATCTGGTGCTGACCGTCCGTGACCAGGGGATCGGGCTTTCCGCCGAACAGATCCCCCGCATTTTTGAAGAATTCTATCAGGTGCAGGCCGATGCCCGTCGCCAGTATGAAGGCACAGGGCTTGGCATGGCGATTGTGAAAAAATTCGTCGAACAATGGGGTGGCGCAATCGACGTCGAATCCCAGCCTAACGTGGGCAGTGTATTCCGCGTGACCCTGCCGGCGGGCGCGGCGGCTTCCGTGAGCGCGCAGCGGGCTCCTGAATTGGCCTTCCCCGCTGCTGCACAGAATAGTCTCGCAGCCTCGCCTGCTCAAGCGGACTTTGCTTCCGCCGAAAGCCGCCAGGAACATATTCTGGTCATTGACGACAACGGGACCAACTGCGAGGTCTTCCAGCATATTCTGGAGCAGGATGGCTATCAGGTGAAGACCTGCCTGCGGGGCAGTTCGGCACTGGAGCTTTTGAACAAAGGCTATCGTCCCGATGTGATCCTGCTCGATCTTATGATGCCCGAGATGTCGGGCGAAGAAGTGCTGCGCTTTCTGCGCCAGGACATGAAGAAGGCCAGCATTCCTGTGATTCTGATTACAGCGCGCGCTTCGGATGATGATAAGATCTTCGGTTTGAACCTCGGTGCCGATGACTATCTGGCGAAGCCCATCGTTGCCGAAGAGCTGCTTCTGCGGGTGCGGAATATGATACAACGCACGCGACTGACCCAAGCGGCTCTGGAGCGGGAATTGATTGAAGCTTCGCTGGCTCAGCTGCAGGAAATGAGCATTAAGAACGAAGCGCAAGGTCGCGACCTGCGTGATATCTCCATCATTCATCACTACCAGAGCGCCGAGCTAACCGGCGGCGATTGGTTTGGTGTGTTCCAAAATGCCAAAAACGACCGCATGTACATCCTGCTTGGTGATGTGACCGGCCATGGCACGACATCGGCGCTGGCAACTCTGGTGATTTCCGGTGCCGTGCGTGGCATCATTGAGACATTGAGTCAGGATGGGGATCGTTATTCGCAGGATGGCGAACTCTGCTTTGTCGCGGACACCCTGAACAAAATGATGCTGCGTATTTCCAATACTCTGCAAAAATCCATGACGCTGGCGCTAGTCAGCCTGAATCGAGTCACTGGCCAGGCCAGTTACTTAAACGCGGGCCACAACCCGATTTACCTCGTTCGCGCCGACCATAGCGCTCAGGCCATACTGGCTCCAGGAACACCCTTAGGTATGAGCGCGGAGCCTGAATTCGGCACGAGGCAATTCCGCGTGGAAGAGAATGAGTTTCTCTTTCTCTTCACAGATGGTCTGATAGAAAATCAGGGCCCCAATGGTGAACAGTTTGCATCCCGGGAATTGAAGAAAGTTTTATCCAGGACCGAAACGCCCGGCGAAGTCAAAGACGTGATTCTGGATCGCGTGAAGATACTCTGGCAAAACAGGGCTCCCGAGGATGATGTCGCCTTCCTAATCATTAGCCGCGAAGGGCAGGCCGCTGCGCGCGAGGATGATGCGCTTGAACCAAGAGCCGTATGAAAATGGCTCCACTGTTTTAAAATGCTTCAAGGGTATTTTCCGAATCTTCCACCATTCTTCACCCAAAAGAAAAGTCGGTGCTGGATAGCACCGACCCCTATCTTGTCATGGAGTGTAAGTTTCCAGGCTTATGGCTTGGATTCCTCTTGCCCTTCCGCCTGCACTGTAGAAAGAAGGATGCCGCCTCGATACTTCAAATCACAACCGCGACGCTCACGAATACCGTAGAGCAGACGCTCCAGGGCGCTGTCCTGATCACTGAGCTCGGAAGCAAGGCCAGTCTCGCAGGACCGGGTGAAGACATCCCCGTACATGACCTTCCCATTGTTCCCTTCAAGAACGTTGGCTTTGATGATCAGTGACGTGTCTTCGGGCAGATTGCCGACGTTCCGGAAGGCCGCGATGACGACCGTGCGCTCCTCGGTTTCGAAGCGCTTGACACGAGCCTTGAGAGCCAGTTGCTCAGCCTGTCCCTTCAGGGCGATTTTGATTTTGGAGACGTTCTCCATGTCAACTTCCAAGGAACCCTCTTTGACCTGAAGGCTCTCATCCGCGCTCTTGTAAACGAGTTTGCCGGTCAAAGTTTCAGCCCAAGCGGAACCTGAAAGCAGCAGCGCAGAAGCAACAGCGACAGCAGAAAGGCATTTTGTTTGCGTCATCATTTTGGTTCTCCTTAATCATGAGATAAAGTTTTTCAAGACCCTTCGGTCTTGCGGCTCGTCCAAGCAAAATCCAAACCACGCGCGCTCCATTTTCTTGAACATGCTTCTTATGCGTTTAAAAAACCTCTCTTTCGTATGCATAGGGATAAGCTTGCAAGTGACAGACCTCCATGGTCTGCTATTCGCTTGGAGGCATGAAGAAAAAAGGCACAGGGCTCATGCACCATGCCTTTGAGATCAAGTTGATTGCAAGTTCGCCTCATAACGAATCAATCATCTGTGGAAAAGACTTTTACCTACTAACGGAAAACTCTGTGAGTGGAGCGTATTTCAATCGAATTGATCAGGTGCATCCATGATACACCTGATCAGGAGACTTATTGGGTTTCCTCAGTCTTTCCAAAGAAATCCAGGGACTCATTCGGACCTTGAAGCGACGACTGGCTGTCCGACGCGCGCCCGCTTTCATGCTCTCTTCCTTGCTCTGTAATTTTGCTTCCCCATCTACGCACTCACTTTCCTTCTTTCTACCTGATGAAATATGCCTTGAAAATTGGAGTGTTTGTCCTGAGATTTTTCCCCAGACACCAGCGAATATCAGACTCACACCAGAAACTTGATAACGATAACGCGCCACCAACTGGCCGTGGTGACCACCATAATAGCCGTGGCGGCCACCGTAGTAGTCCCAATAACCTCCGTAATGTCGGAACTCATCATTCGAATCATCTGTCGGGTCAACCGTTGCGTCTTGGTCTTCGTCGATGATCACGAGGTCTTCAGCCGCTACGGGAACAAGTGGATTGGCCGAAAACGCATGTTCGTTCTCCATCGCCGTTTACTAGCCAATGGCGATGAAGGGCGACGAGCCGAAGTATGAAAATGCTAAGCTGTAGAGGCCATAGCTCGGTGCAATCCTGAACTTCGGAATGAATGATTCTGACGTTGATGAGGTTCACTTTCGGGTGGCTGGCTTTTCCAAGAAGGTTATGCGTTGAATGGTCGTTCTTCACTCAGGGTGAGGGATATCAAAGAAAGGAGAGAAAATAAAGCCCATGAAAATACCGATGAGAGGGAAAAATTAATTTTTCCCGGCAGCATCCCATCCAAGACCTACGCGTGAGGCTAGCAAAACCGTTGCTGCTGCCGCCATGACAAGGCTTTGTCCACTGCACAAGGTCCAGAGCCGTGGAGCATAGCGCAACCGATGCGAATGCGTGGTCCATGATCAAAGGTTCGGCCAGGGTCATATGACCTTGTTCATCGTTCCTATAGCCCTGGGCAGCCAGTGGATAATTCTGCTCGGGTGGGCAATAGCGGGTATTCGTATCGTTCACCCGATACTTTTTCAATGACCATTCCCAGGAGATAGTAGTACACAGCTAACGATATTCCCGCTATCGGCTCCCTGTCCTTGAGAGAAGGCTCAAGGTAGCGCTCGGTCAGGGAATTGATAATCGCGGATTTTTCTTGCTGTGCTGATTGTTCATGCATGTCTGTGCAGGCCAGATGGAAATCAACAGTCAAAACCAACAGGGTCCCCCTTCGAATCCAACGCGACGCATTCATCCTTTCACTGCGTGCGCGCTTTCCGTGAAGATTTTTGCCTAAAAACAAGCTTCCGGAGCCAACCGCAAGCATGTGTTAGACTTCATCAGCAGACTCTAGCAGATGGGGAAAAGCGCGGCAATAAACTCTCCGATTTCCAAGGCGTTTGGCATCGGGTAAAAAATGGGCAAGACCTCCCGACTGTCCCAGGCCGTTTTTAACGTTGTTCCTTGTAAACCAAATTTACAAAGTTTTGTAAGGAGTCACACTATGAACCTGGAAGTCATCACTCAAAAATGCCACATTTCCAATCGTTTGCCCCGATCAGGGTCATGGGATGTCAACCGACGCTCGCTTCTGCTGGGTGCGGCTGCCAGCCCTCTTCTCTTTATCGCCGGCCGCAGCCGAGCCGAACAGCTGACCTTGAATGCGGATGATGTGAAGGATTATGCTCAGGAATCCATCTCAAACATCACAGCCAGCAACGTCGGCGCGATTCCTGAATACGACGTCAACGATGTCTATGGAAACGTTGCGGATGTCTTTAACGACCACACCAGCTATGATTCTGGCAGTGACCAAACCTATGCCGACGACCTATTATCTCATTACATCAATCAGGGCCGGCAAACCTATCGACCTTACGAGCAGCAGTTTGATCAAGCCTGGACAGGAGGCTTGAATCGGGAATACTACCGTCGTAAGTTTGCCCGGCGGGCCTTTCACCTTTCCGAGTGCTTTATCTGCGGAGGATTCATTCGCAGTCAATGCGCAGGCACCGACATCAGGCTCATCATCTTCGATCCAGGCTACGCGATCTTCGAGGGCTCGCGCTATCCTGTGGAAAACGGATTTATCATTATCGACGGTTCACGGGAACCGCTTACCTATAACACGGATAGTTACTACTGGTATTTCGGCGACAACCAACGCCTTTATTGGTGAACGGAGAGAGGGCTTCGCCCTCTCGGCCCTCTGTCCACCAGGTGTCGCAAGGCCGCAAACTTTCCGAGACGGATGAGACAGCGATACATGAATGTGCCCACACGGCCATGAAGCCCCACACAAGGATGGGATGCATTTCGAAAAAAGAAGAGGCGGATATCAAAACCTTTGACGCGTGTTTGGAATTCCAAAGGCCAGAAATTATCCCCGGAATAAAGATTCTTTCCGCAACGGCTCATTCTTGATTTTTGTTGATAGACCTGGGATTCTGCAGCCAAGTTGCAGCGAAGGGATCCACCTACTCTGGCATTAGGAGTTTCATGAACATGGCTTCCATATTCGGTCGAGAAGCTACCAGACTGAAGCATTTCCATCACGGCGGCATCGTTCAGACGCATACCACTTCCGACCTGGATGACTTTGTCTTCCTTGCCACGCAGATCTGCGGCGCTTCAGCGGCTATTCTTTCCTTTCTCGACGGAAATGGACAATGGTCCCATGCCTCCTATGGAATGACTATGGACAACCGGCGAAGGATGATCTCCTTGGGTGCGCCTGCTCTTTCCCAAACTGACGTTTTGGTCGTTGCCGATATGAGTCAGGACGCGAGGTTTCATATCCATCCCTGGGTGACCCGCCGGCCCTATATTCGATTTTACGCTGGCATTCGTCTGACGACCGCGGACAATCCATGCCTGGGTACGCTGAATGTTTTGGATGATGCTCCTCGTCATCTGAGTCAGGACCAGAATCAAGCCCTCCTCTGCCTATCCCGACAGATTGCAAACCGCCTTCAGCTCAGGACGGCGCCACAGGCCAGGCGAGGCACGATCGAGCCTACCGAGTCTGAAAAGCAGCTCTATGATGCCCTCCTGAAAGCGGAGAATAGAGCACGAACCATGGACCTGGCCTTGGAAGGTGCCTCGGTCGGAGTTTGGGACTGGGATCTGCGAACAGATCTTGTGAACTTCGACCATCGCTGGTGCGAAATGGTGGGACTGGACCATAAGCAGACCCGGATGGAACTCAAGACCTGGGAGCAGCTGGTTCATCCAGACGACCTCAAGCGGACGTATGAAGAGATCCACGCCTATATAAGAGGCGAAACAGCCTGGTACGAAAGCATTCATAGGCTGCAGCATGCAAACGGCACATGGGTCTATATTCTGGATCGCGGTCGAATTTCCGCCTGGGATCACGATGGCAAACCCATTCGATTTACCGGGACGCATCTGGATATCACGGCTCATGAAAGAAGGAAAATTGAATTGCAGGAAGCCAGGCGACGACTCGAAGAAGCGGAAGTCGCGGGACGTTTTGGAAGCTGGAGCCTGAATCTGAAAACGGGTGAATGCCATTGGTCACGGGGTCTGCATCTCATCCTTGACTTCGACGCCGAGGATGATGCTCCCACATTCGAAACATTCCTGTCCCGCCTCGCCCCCGGGGATCGCGAGAAGATGGCGGAAATCCACCGGCAGATGGTGACGGGCGCGATATCTGTCTTCGAAACGGACTATGGGGTGCTCATGAAGTCCGGGGAAATCCGCTATGTGAAAGCAAACGGGACGGTTCACTACGAGGTCGGGCAGGCGGTTTCTGCATCAGGAACTGTTCAGGACATCACCAGTCTTAAATTGATGGAGATGTCTTTGGTCCAAAGCCGTGAAGAAGCGATATCCGCGACCAAGACAAAATCCCGGTTCCTGGCTACCATGAGCCATGAGATCCGAACTCCTTTGAATGGTATTGTCGGCAACACGGTTCTGCTTATGGATACAAGCCTGACAGCTGAGCAGAGGGAGATGACCGAAGTCATCAAAAGCAGCAGTGAGGATCTCCTGAAGCTCATTGACGACATCCTTGATTTTTCCAAGATCGAAGCCGGCAAGCTGGATATCGAACTGCAAGCTTTTGACCTGAAAGGAGCCGTGATGGATGCGGTTAAAGTGATTTCAGGTCCCATAGCGGACAAGGGGCTCACGCTCGAACTTCACATGAACGAGACAACACCCGACATCATCATCAGTGACCAGTTCCGCTTACGGCAGATACTCCTGAACCTTCTGAGCAACGCCGTGAAATTCACAGAGGCCGGCACGATAAGAGTGGAGGTCAGCCCGGTTTTCGTCTCGGAATCACAGACGCAAATTATTGTTTCCGTTGCGGACACGGGCATTGGACTGACTGCCGAGCAGCAGCAGAAGCTATTCAAAGACTTCACGCAGGTCGATGGCTCCACGACCCGAAAACATGGAGGGACTGGACTCGGTCTTGCCATCTGCAAGCAGCTCTGCACCCTGCTTGGAGGAAGCATCGAAGTGCAGAGCGAGTTGGGGAAAGGCTCGACGTTTTCTTTTCGAATCGCGGCGGCTGTCGGCGATGGGCTGGCCCCTGTCCATACCCATGCTTTGCCATGGCGGGAGCCGCTCCCGCTATCCGGCTTGGAACCCATCCGCATCCTGGTTGCTGAGGATAACGAAGTCAATCAGGCGATCGCCCTTCAATTCCTTCGGAAGTTCAACCTCACCGCGGATATCGTGGATAACGGCCTGGCTGCCGTCGAAGCTGTGAAGCGCGATTTCCATGAACTTATCTTCATGGATGTTCACATGCCCGTAATGGACGGCTATGATGCGACGAAAAGAATAAGGGCCGAGTGCCCCCGTGATCGGCAACCTTACGTCGTGGCCCTGACCGCTGATGCCATGAAAGGCGACATGAATCTTTGCCTTGACTCGGGCATGAATGATTTCTTGAAGAAACCTCTGAACGTGAGCGACCTTTTCAACAGCATTTCCAAATTCCTGGCCCTGCGCAAGACGGAACTCCAGACCGACGGAACCTGACGACTAGGACTGATGATTCGTCACCGTAGGCGGAACGGTCTTACCCTTGGCCAGGAGTTCCTGGGCTTCTGGATGCTGCTGATAGAAATTCCGGGTCACCTTCGCAATCATCACCTTGACCGCATCGTCCACCTCACTCGGCGCCTGATCCGGAAGCACGGAAACCAAAGCCCTCATGAGTTTTTGCTGCAAGGGAGGATGCTTGGGTATCCAGGAATCCAGAAGCTGTCGATCGACGTGCGACGGCAAGGAACCCAGGATGCCGGTGTCGTTTTCATCATGCACCAGCAGCCCCGATGTGGTACCGCGATCCAGCGTCAGCACCTGCAGAAAATAGAGCGTGTGGTATTCCAGCTGTTGCCGGCGCGCCGCGTCGCTGATCGAATTCTGATTTTTTATGGCCGCGTCGATGATGGACCCATAGGTTTCAATCAGCCGCTCGCCAAAATTCTTGGCGAGAGCATAGTCGGCATCCGGGTTGCCGCTGTTATACTCTTCCAAATAAAAATGGGCGACCCCTCGATGCCGTCCGAGAGCCGGTATATGAAAATACTGTTCGCCTTGCTCCTGTCCACTTGGAAAGAGCGGACCCGATGCATTCTGGAGCATCTGCTTAAAAGTCGCCGTATCGGCCGCATTGGGAATGCTGGGATTCAGATCCCCCATGATACGCCAGTAGCCATGGCCGGATTTCATTTCGGTCCAGCTGATATGCATGTGCATCGACGGAGCATAGGGATTGCGCGGGTGAACGATGGTGGAGATCGCCGTGGCCGAGCCCAGCTTTTTCGTGGGATCGCTTTCATACTGAACCTGCGAGATATTCACCGAGGCGCGATTGAAAAGCGCCTCATCGGTCGCCATATAACGCAGGCCGCCCCCAAATTCACCCTGAGCGCGCAGCCATTCCACCGGACGAAAGCGCGTGCGTCCCGCGTGAGGAGGCAAGGCATCGAGCCTTTGAACGAGTTTATTTTGAAGATCCTGCACAAGGCCATAGGCTTTCTGAGCAGTTTTGGTGCTTGCGAGCTTGAGGGTCATAACCATCACCTATTGAATCAGTTCCACGATGCAGGCAGTTTAACGCAAAATCAAAGGTAAGGCGAGACGAGTCTTGCCAGTCCATCCCGCACTTTCACCGGCAGGGGCCGGGCGCTGAGCTCATCCAGGTTCAGTCGCCTGGCGCGGGCGAGGCGTTCTTCGATCAGCGCATCCAGCTTTTCCGTGAAATACGCATCATAGGCTTCACAGTTGAATTCAAAATTCAAACGGAGCGAACGCGGATCCCAGTTCGTGGATCCGATCAGGCTCCACTGTCCATCCACAGTCATGAGTTTTGCATGATCGAATGGTGGGGACGTGACCCAGACCCGGCAGCCAAAGCTCACGACCTGCCACAGCTGAGCCACCGACGCCCACTGCACGAGCCTGAGGTTGCTCTTTCCGGGGATGATGATATCGATTTCGATGCCGCGCGTCGCCGCCACACCCAGGGCTGTCGCCAAAGCCATATCGGGAAGGAAATAAGGTGTAACGATGCGCACGCGTTTTTTCGCCGATGAGATAGCCGCCTGCAGAGCCCAGGCGAGCGCATGACTCGTTTCATCAGGACCATCCGCAATTCCACGGCAGATGACATCACCGAACACACGCAAAGGCCGGAACCAGCGGTCTCCCTGCAGGCTTTCCCCCGTGCTGAAGAGCCAGTCTTCGGCGAAGACCTCCTGCAGCTGGCCGACCACGGGTCCGACCAGGCGAAAGTGAACGTCGGCCGTGGGCAAGGCGCTCGGCGCGGAAAGCACATGATTCAGGCGGATATTCATGCCGCCCGTGAAGCCGACCTCGCCATCCACGACGCAGATTTTTCTGTGCGTTCGCAGGTTGAAGACACTGATGTGATGAATGGGAATGAAGAGCGAGGCCGGCACGCCGCGTTTTTTCAGGACGCGATAAACCGAAGGGAAGTGATAGCGCACGCCCACCGCATCGATCAGAACCCGGACTGCAACCCCGCGTTGAACGGCCAAGGCCAGTTCATCGACGAACGCGCGTCCCAGGGCATCGTAGGAAAAAATATAAGACACGAGCGTGACGGAATGCTGCGCCTGCCGAATCGCCTCCAGCATGGCGGGAAACGCTTCTTCGCCGTTTTCCAGAATCTCGATCTGATTGCCGCCCAGAAGCGGCCGGTTCACGACGCAGCTGATCGCGGTCGCAATCTGTCTGAGGGCCTCCCCTTCCGGCTGGAATTTCTTCTCGATCTGTTCGACTGGTGTTGTGAAAGCGGAGAGGCTCAGGCGGAATTTTTCGCGCGTGGCCCGCAGTGCCATCGCTTTTCGCCGCACGCGATTGATGCCGAACAGGAAGTAGAGAACAGCCCCGACCCCGGGGGACAGGATGATCAAACCAGCCCAGCCCAGGGCCGACCGCACATCGCGCTTCCAAAGGACGGCATGGATCGCCGCCCAAAGGGAAAGTGCCGAGGTCACCACTGTGAAGACGTAGGGCCAGTAATTCAAGATCCATTCGAACACCTGATCTTCCAAAGGACCCCCTCAGGTTTTATCCACGCGCGTCAGATTCAGATCACGCCGCATCAGAGTTTCGAGCACAACATAGGTATAGGTGGACTGGATATCAGGGATTCGCTGAATTTTTTCGGTCAGGATGTGATACAGCTCCGAAGTCTGTCTCACGACCAGCTTCACGATCAGTGAAAATTCCCCAGTGGTGAAGTAACTCTCCAGCACTTCAGGAATCGCCGCCAAACGCTTTTGGACCGCCTCCATCTTCGAGGCTTCCTTCAAGGAAATACCAATGAAGGCAAAAAGGGAATAACCCAATTTATCAATATGGATCTCGGCCCGCGCATCTCCGAGCACGCCGAGCTGCGTCAACCGTTTGATGCGATTGTGGACAGTACCCGTGGAAATACTCAGACGCTCGGCAATATCCTGGTAAGGGGTCTTTACATCATGCTGCAAAGCCATGAGGATCTGTCGATCGGTGGCATCAAGTTCATCACGCAAAGTCACAAAGAACTCCTTTGTGAAGGTTTTTGTATTGTGAAGCAGCCAGGAGGCAGGCGGCAAGGGCAAAATCGCGCCTGAAAGCCGGGTTCACATCATAATAGGATTCAATTTACCGCATATTTTTTATAGTTTCATTCATTTTTATAGCCATGGGTTGAAGTCATTTTCAAAATATAAGCCTCTAACTTGATTGGATTTGCAGAAAGAGACCACATTTCTTACACCTGTAGGACGCCCGATGCCCAGCGATGCGGGTCACACTCAGGAACTGCAGCAAGGAATAACGTGTATGTGTGGAATTTTCGCCTTTTTCGGCCATAGTCGCTCGCCTCAGGAACTGGAAACTGCTTTCGCCACCCTGCAGCATCGCGGGCCCGACAAATCCAGCGTGGAGAATATCCGCCCCGGGGTCTGGTTTGGCTTTCACCGCCTCGCCATCATGGACCTGTCCGAGGCCGGCCAGCAGCCCTTCCACCATCCAGAGAACAAGGATGCGCTGATTTGTAATGGCGAGATCTATAATGCGGACGATCTGAGGGCCCGTCTGGAAGGCTCTTTCCCCTTCCATTCGCATTCCGACTGTGAGGTCCTTCTGCCTTTGATTCGCGCCGATGGTTTCGCGAAGGCCATGAGGGAGCTTGATGCCGAGTTTGCCCTTGTTTATTACGACAGCGACCGGCAGACGCTTTGGGCGGCGCGGGATCCGATTGGAATTCGGCCTTTGTTCTACGGCACGACCGAGGTTCCTGGTGAAATCGCGTTTGCCTCGGAAGTCAAGGCGCTTCATGGCATCTGCACGGACGTGAAGCCTGTGCCTCCTGGGCATTACTTTGATGGTTACACCTTCCGGCCTTATCGCTCGATGACTGATCAGGCGCCCCGCTTCCATGCGAAGCGTGAGGATGCTCTGCCGATGATTCGGGAAACGCTCACGGAAGCGGTGCGGAAGCGGCTGCATTCCGATCGGGAGCTTGGCTGTCTTTTGAGTGGCGGTTTGGATTCCTCGTTGGTGGCTGCACTCGCTACAAAACTTGCAGGGCATAGGATTCAGACCTTTGCGGTGGGCTGTACGGTCGGTCCGATTGATATGAAATATGCGGCCGAGGTTGCAAGGCATATAGATTCAGATCATCACGAGATTTATTTTGAGCTGGATGAAGCCGTCGCGATCCTGGAGGAGGTGATTCGTCAGCTGGAGACCTGGGATATCACCACCGTGCGGGCGGCGATCGGGATGTATATCGTGTGCCGTGCGATTCGGAAGCAGTCTTCCGTGAAAGTGCTTCTGACGGGTGAAGTCAGTGATGAGCTCTTCGGTTATAAATACACCGACTTCGCACCGGATGCCGCTGCGTTCCAGGCCGAGGCTCAGAAGCGCATTCAAGAGATTCATTACTATGATGTATTGCGCGCGGATCGCAGTATCAGTTCGCATGGACTCGAAGCCCGTGTGCCTTTCGGTGATCTGGCCTTTGTGGATACTGTGATGTCGATTGATCCGGAAATGAAATTGAATAAAACCGGCGTGGGCAAGTCCCTTCTGCGCGAAGCCTTCGCCGGCACCGGCCTGCTTCCCGACAGCATACTGTATCGGGAAAAAGCCGCTTTCTCGGATGCCGTCGGTCACAGCATGGTCGATACTCTGAAGGACTTCGCCGATAAAGTCATCAGCTCCGCTGAGCTGACTCTTGCCGCCCGCGAGTTCCCCCTTCATACCCCCTTCACAAAAGAAGCGCTCCTCTACCGCCGCATCTTTGAAAAACATTATCCAGGCCGCGCCGACCTTATCCCCGCTTACTGGATGCCGAATGCATCCTGGGAAGGCTGCGCGGTGAATGATCCGAGTGCACGCGTTCTGAAAAACTACGGAAAAAGTGGAGAATGATACTCAAAGGCGGGGCGGCTTCCAAAGCCGTCCCGTCCGTCGTTCAGCGGAACTCGCCCTTGCGGCCGTAATAGATGACTGGCTGTAGTTAACGCGCCCTGGCAAAGGTCCAATAGGAATTCAAAAAGTAATTCACAGCCGTGGCCGGAATAATTCCAATCACCTGAAATAGATGCGGGCTGCCTTCAGGATAAAGATGGGAAAGCAGAACGAAGGTTCCAAAGCTGATCGCAAGAGCGACCAGCGAGACAAGATTGAACTGCAGACCCTTGATCGCCGTGCGCCGCTGGTTCTGCCGCTGGGCGAAGGTCCATTTATGATTCAGGCTGAAATTCCAGATGATGGACGTTTCGATGGCCAAAGGTGAGGCAATGTATTTGGACAGTCCCAGGGCGTGAAGCGCCGAGAACACACCCAGGTTCACGACCACACCGGACAGCCCCACAACCGCGAACTTGGCAAAGGTTTCCATTCCACGCAGGCGGATGGCCCAGGCGTTCAGGATGAATTCCACGATGTCTTTGAACCCAAGCTTGGACTCACCCTCGACGCGATCGGTGAACTTCACGGGGATTTCCTTGATCACTGCTCCGCTTACGTAGGCGGCATGCAAAAGGGAAACCTGAAAGCCATAGCCCTGCGTGCGGATCGTGGAGAGATCCACATCCTGCAAAACCTTGGCACGAATGCAGCGAAAACCGGCCGTGCAATCACGAACAGGATAGATCCCGGCGACGTAACGCGCGACGATATTGCCAAACTTGGAATTCATCTTCCGATAGAAACTCCACTCCGAAGGAATGGAGCCACCCGGAACATAGCGGCTGCCGATCACAAAATCCGCGCCCTGTTCCAAAGCGGAAAGAAGCCGCGGCACATCCCACGGATCATGCGAAAAATCCGAATCCATCTCAAAGACAGCATCAGCGCCGAGGCGCAGGGCCTCTTCCATCCCGCGAATGTAAGCCTTGCCAAGTCCCTGCTTCTGACCCGTTATCATATGAAGATGCGGACGCGTGGCCTGACAGGCCCGCACCACGTCCTGCGTGCCGTCGGGAGAATTGTCATCGACGACGAGAATATTCATGTCGTGTTTCAGGGTCGCGAAGACCTGATCGAGGCTGGCAATCATTCTGCCGATATTGGCTTTCTCATTATAAGTAGGCAGAACGATAAAGACTTTCATCAGCATCTCAAGGTGGAACGAGCGAAATTAACCAGGTTCGGGATGTACCACAGTTCAGGCCGCAGGGTAAAGGCGACTCTTTCTCGCACTGTCAATACGTCGCAATCACCCCTTCCAGGCCCGAAGCTCGGTCCCCAGCTGCACCATTAAGCCTTGCCAGGCTTCATCGCACGGGGCTTCCAGATGCAGGGGAGCATCCGTCACGGGATGCGTAAGTTCCAATCGAAGATGATGCAGCATCAGCCGACTCACCGCAAAATGCTCGCGGAAGAAACGATTGTGCACGCCATGCCCATAAACGGTATCCCCGATAATGGGATGAAAAATGGACTTCATGTGACGTCGCAGCTGATGCCTACGGCCTGTTTCCGGCTGCAGTTCACAAAGACTGTAGCGGGCCTTTGGATAACGATCGACGCTCTGATCGAGTTCGACCGTCGCGAGGCGTTTGATCTGCGTCACAGCATCCTGGGCTGGGGCCGTGGGATCATCCAGATCGCTCAGGGGAAGATCAATGGTCATGCTTTCAGGAGCCCAACCCCGCACGAGCGCAAGATACGTCTTCCGACAGAGCTTCTGCATCCACTGTCTGCTTAAAATCGAAGCCATCTCGGAACTCCGCGCCAGGACCAGGACCCCTGATGTCGGTCGATCCAGTCGATGCACAGGATAAAGATGCTGACCGCACGCATCCCGCATGATCTGCAAAACAGCCGGCTCACGACGCGAGGTGGCTTCCCCGCGATGCACGAGGATGCCCGCGGGCTTATGGATGACGATCATCGCGTCGTCCTCATAAAGGACGGGGAAACCCTTGTCCATCAGCCGCTAACCAGCTGCAGGACATCGCGGGCGATCATGAGTTCCTCGTTGGTCGGGATCACCCAGACTTCCGGTGAGAGCCCATCCTTGCTGATCCTCCCCTCCCGACTTCCCACGGTTTCCTTATTTTTTTCCGGATCGACCTCGATACCAAAACGGTGAAGACCACGCAGGATCTGCTCGCGCACGACATCGGCATTCTCGCCGATACCGCCGGTGAAAACGATCGCATCCACACCGCCGGTCGCGACCAGATAGGCCCCCAGGTATTTCCGGGCCCTGTAGCAGAACATATCAATCGCCAGCTGCGCGCGACGATCGCCGTTATCCTGCACCTCTTCCAAAAGATCCCGCATGTCATGAGTCAAACCCGAAACGCCGAGCAGCCCCGACTGCTTATTCAAAAGGGCTTCCATTTCGTGAATGTTCATCCCTTCCTTATCGGCGATCAGTTCCAGCACCGCAGGATCAATATCACCCGAACGCGTGCCCATCATCAGGCCTTCCAAAGGCGTCATGCCCATGGATGTATCCACAGACAAGCCGCCGATGATCGCCGTCACGGAACAGCCATTGCCGAGATGAAAGAGGATCAGATTGGTTTGCGCTTCGGTGCGACCTGTTATCTCTCGATAACGCTGGGCCACGAAGCGGCACGAGGTTCCATGAAAACCATAGCGCCGGACTTTGTGCCGACGATAAAGCGAATAAGGAATCGCATACATCCACGCCGGCTCCGGCATGGTCAGATGAAAGGAGGTATCGAAGACAGCGATCTGCGGAATCTCGGTTCCCAGAATTTCCTGAACCGCACGAATGCCATTGATATTGGCCGGATTATGAATAGGCGCAAGGTCGATGCAGTCCTCGAGCCCGGTCATGACTTTGGCGTTGATGCGCACCGATGCGCGAAATTTTTCACCACCGTGCACCACCCGATGCCCCACCGCGTGAATCGACGCAAGGCTTGGTATGACAGGCCCGCCCGCTTCCGGACTGACCAGCCATTCCAGGACCAGGGCCAGGGCATCACGCTGTTTCCGAACCGGAGCCGTCTTGCGTATGCGACGGGCACCGGATCGCAGAGTCAGGAGAGCTTCACCACCGATGCGCTCGACCACGCCCTGGGCCAGGGCCTGTTCACTTTTTTCTTCCATATCAATCAGCTGGAATTTAAGCGACGAGCTGCCGCAGTTAATCACAAGTATATTCATGCGTGGACCTTTCGCACTCAGGGACTCTCAAAAACCACGGGCACCTTACAAAAGGCCTGCACATCAATCAATCCCCGATCGGTGATCTTCAGACTGGGGATAACCGGAAGCGCCAAAAATGAAAGCTGGAGGAAGGGTTCGCTCAGAACGCAGCCGATGCTTCGCGCCAGGGCCTTGAGCCCGCGGAGCGCATGGGCCACCGCGTCCGGACTGCTATCAGTCATGAGGCCGGCAATCGGCAGCGCGAGCCGAGCCTCTTCGCCCCGGTCCGAACGCACCACGATGCCACCGTCGATGCGGATCAGGTCCTCGATGGCCGCCAGGATCAGCTCATCATGAGACCCGACCGCAATGATGTTATGCGAATCGTGATTGATGCTGGTCGCGATCGCACCGCGTTTGATGCCAAAGCCCTGGACCAGCGCAGTAGACCTGTAACCGCGCTGATGATGGCGTTCCAGAACGGTGATCTTAAGAATGTCGCGAGCGGGATCGGCCTGCACCTTCCCCTGCGAAACGTTCAGCGTCGCCTGCGTTTCCCGGGTCAGGATCTGCTGCGGAATCACTTCGATGATGCGAACCCGCGCTTCCGATCCAGAGGCCGGGATCACAAGATCCTGGAGCCGCGGCGCGGGCAGATTCAAATTTTTGCGCGCGCCCGTGGGCAGCGGGGAACGCTGTTTTTTCAGCTCGGCCGCGTTCACGGTGTGACCGCGTTTGATCACCGTTTTCAAACGCATGCCGTCACGCCAGTGCTCGCCCTTGGGTTCGATTAAACAGATATCGGCCAGATATCCGGGAGCAAGGGCTCCCCTATCATGCAGACCATAGAGCCTTGCGGTCGCGTAACTGGCCGCGCGGAAAATATCCGCGGGATGCTTTTCGCTTTGCAGGGCTTTATTGATGATGAAACTGATGTGGCCTTCTTCGAGGATATCGAGCGGGTTGCGATCGTCGCTGCAAAGACCCACGGTGGATGAGGAGTAGGCATCGAGCAAAGGCAGAAGGGCATCGGCATCCTTTGCGCAGGAGCCTTCACGAATCAGGACATGAATGCCCTTGCTCAGTTTTTCACGGGCTTCCGCGAGGCTCGTGCTTTCATGGCAGCTATGAATCCCCGCGACGGCATAGGCGTTCAGATCCTTGCCGCTGAGTCCTGGACAGTGGCCATCCAAACGGAGCGCGTGATAATCCATGATCTTTTGCATGATGTCCGCATCGCGATGCAGAAGACCGGGAAAGTTCATCATTTCCGCAAGGCCCAGAACGCGCGGATGCCCCACGAGACTGCGAATATCCGCCGCTTTCAAGGTCGCGCCGCTGGATTCGAATTCGAGTTCGGGATTGGTGCTGGGGACGCAGCTCGGGACCATCACGTGAATATCGATCAGAAGATCATTCACTGCGTCGAGCGCCCAATGAATGCCCTCCATTCCCAGGACATTGGCGATCTCATGCGGATCCCAGATCGCCGTCGTGGTCCCGCTTGGA
The DNA here is from genome assembly GCF_035712445.1 of Oligoflexus sp. Lineage (NCBI taxonomy): Bacteria > Pseudomonadati > Bdellovibrionota > Oligoflexia > Oligoflexales > Oligoflexaceae > Oligoflexus > Oligoflexus sp. The sequence continues at coordinate 106,505 of NZ_DASTAT010000126.1, forward strand.
AGGGCGGCTTCCTGAAAACGCGCAGGAGTCATGAGACTGCTTTCGACGTGCACATGACTATCGATAAAGCCCGGCACCGCATAAAGGCCCTGGGCGTCCAGGACTTTGTCCCCTTCATAATCCTCGCCCACACCCACGATCATGCCCCCGGCAATCGCAAGGTCGCCGGTGCGGAATTGTCCGGAAAAAACATCCAGCCACTGGGCGTTACGGATGACAAGCGGGACTTTTTTTTCGCCCCGGGCATAGGCGATGGCTTCGCCCAGAGCCGCGGCATCGGGGAATGTTGATTTGCGATGATTCATCCAGGGGGCCTCCAACCTCAGTTCACATGCTTCCTAACATAGCACAGGATTGGAAAACTCCCTTTTCAAAATCACGCCGGCCGGGTTCCCTTATTCGTCTTCGGAAGCGGGCGCAGGTTCGGATACAGCCTCAGGCGCAAGATCCGTAATGGACGCCAGCACAACATGCAGGGTGATATCACCGCAGGTAATCTTGCCTGTCCCATTGCCAATATCAACCAGCGTGCAGCTGATTCCGGCAGGTCCCGCAGGCCCGCGTTCCCCTTGCGCTCCGCGGGGTCCTTCATCACCCGCAGGTCCAGGAGCGCCAGCAGGTCCACGGGGTCCTTCATCACCGGCGGGACCAGGAAGTCCGCGCGGACCCACGTCGCCCTTATCACCCTTGTCACCTTTAGGACCGGCAGGGCCAGCGTAACCGGGATATCCCATGGGGCCTATGTCGCCTTTAGGACCGGCAGGACCCGCGGGACCTGAAGGACCTTTGGCACCCACTTCGCCTTTATCGCCTTTATCACCCTTCTCACCTTTTGTACCGGCAGGGCCTGCGGGACCTGTTTCGCCCTTGTCGCCTTTATCGCCCTTCTCACCTTTTGCACCGGCAGGACCAGCAGGACCGGCAGGACCTGCTTCACCCTTGTCGCCTTTGTCACCTTTCGGACCTGGTGCTCCTTGCCAACCGCTATCGCCTTTATCACCCTTGTCACCTTTGGGACCCTTTTCACCCGGATCGCCTTTATCGCCTTTGGGCCCCTGCGGACCGGGAGGTCCAGGATAGGTGCGCACGCTGTTGCCTTCAGCAAGAGCTGAGGATCCGAGACTGCAAAACATAAGTACGGACACGAAAGTGTACGAAAGTACTTTCACTTCAAACTCCAGGTAAGGTTAGGGAGCCATCGTACAGCAAATAAAAACAAATGAAAATTTCCAATGTGACAGGAAAATGCGCCGCAGTATGCGTCGCCGAAAAACTCAGGTTGCAAGGGAAAATAAGGGGTTTAAGCGAGGCGGGAGACCCTGCGCGGGTCTCTGATCTCAGCAGAACTCAGTCTGATGCATTCTGCTGTCACCGTATCCAGACACGATGCAGCGTATCAAACATGAAATCGTTCGTTCCGTAATCACATTCCCAGGCCTGCTGACTCGGCTCCGCGCGCACGCTCCACATACGCGCCGGCGTATCGACCTCAGTCTTGCCGAAGGTATTGTAGGTGAGCGTAACATCAAGTCGATCCACTTCCGCCCTATCCATGGCAGCAGGCAGAAGGGCGGTGTGATCGCTCATCGGAACAAAGGCATTGCCAATATTCGCGCAACTGCCGCGCCCCAGCTGAACCGCGGATATGCAGTCGGCATCCGCCGTTTTAAAATGCATGATGCGCGTGTTTTCTGACGAGCGGCACTGAAAGCGCAGCTCACGGAAACCCGTAAGCGAGCGCAGCAGTTCATTCCCTGCATGCCCCCAGAATTCCGGCTCAAGGGACTCATCACGACCGAGGCTATCGCTGCCCAATAAAGGCAGACTATCTAGACGCACGACCAATTCCGGATTCGTGGCGGCCCGGTGATTATAGTTCAAAATCAAGGTCCAGCCGCCGCCGTCTGTGTCCATGTCACACGAGGCCGCAACGGCTTTGTCAGCATCCGCGCCCAAGGGATAAATACTGTAAATAGCGCTGGGCAGAGCAGGATCCGCTTTTTTCAAAGCCAGACAATCCCTCGGATAAAAAATCTCCTGCGCCGGAGCCTCGGGTGCTTCATAAGCAGGCAGCGCCGCCTCAGCCTCGGCCTCATGCACAGGAGCCAAAGCCTTTTCATCCGGCACATGAGGCTGCTTTCTGTCCTGACAGGCCGGCAGCGGCACAAGGATGAAAGTGCTCAAAAGCAGGCGCTTCATGGCACGCTTCCTTTGTACTCAAGTCCGACCTGGGCTGTTGGGTCCAAAGGCGTGGGAAAGGTGAAGGTCGCGCCTTCGCGTTTATAGATCACGGTGGGAACCCCGTTGATCCACACTGTCCATTGACCAGCTTCGGGATTTTTCACAGCAGCCAGGGTAAATTCGCTGCGAGGCTCGTAATATTGGTAATGAACCACGAATTCCGTTCGAGTCCTGACTCCGCAGCGGCTGATCAGCTGATCACCTTCGACCTCAAGCCCGGCCCCGAAAAGGCAAGGACTGCCTTCCCAATCCAGCTGAGCACTCCCGGGAATCGGCACATGACCGAGCGAGAATGTGCGCATGCGGGCATCAGGCACCTGATAGCGAAGCGTCAGGGTTTTACCGGGCCGATGCACGGCGGCCGGGATTGTAAAGACACCGGCGTTTTCGGTGAAGGGCAAAGGTAAAGTTCCATCCATGATCTGATAATCACTTCCGTCCGCAGTCAGCGGCAGTGCATAGCTCAGCTGCGGCCCCACACGGCGCGTCCAGCTCATTTGAATGACGGCACCATAGGAAGGCGCGGGATCCATCGTAATTTCAAGGCCGCGCGCGTCCACGGCATAGGCTTCAGTAGGCTGGCCATTGACGGTGACTTCCAGAGAATCATCCACGGCCGGGGACGCAAGGCTGAACGTTCGCGTCAAAGGTCTATCCGCGGCATAGTTCACGCGCACCTGAGCATCGGCAGGCGGCATGTCTTCGAATTCGAGGACTTTGCCATTCTCACGGTAATGCCGTGCGGGAAGGATTTCGCCATTGATGCGAACCTCGACGGTGCCCGCCGCGGGTTTTTCCGTCAGTGTCACAGTCTTCCAAAGCGCCTGACCGGCCACCTGATAATCCGCAATCAGCCTGGCTCCGGCAGGCGGCTCGTGCCCTGCGGAAAAGCGTATCGTTCTTTCATCCAGGCTGTATTCACTCGCATCAAGGACGCGCTCGCTGGCGTTGCTCAAAACGAGCTTCAGCCTCAGACTGCCAGGCAAGGGTTTTTCTTTCAGTTCGAATTCGCTGCCTAAAAGAATGGCAATGTTATCCGAGATTCGATTCAAGGTCGTCTTGTAACTCGCGTCACAGATATTTCCATGGTTCACCATGCCCTGGGCTTTGTAATCGACGAGGCGCTGATACTGAAGACCGACGTTGGGCGAGGTCTGACAGGGACTGGATGGGGGTGAGAAAATGCCGTAAAAACCGGCATTTTTGCCAATTTCGCGGCCGAGCGTGCCTTCGACATACTGAATCAGATAGTTTTCGTTTTCCGCCACGCTGCCCCGGCAGTCCGCACCGTCCGCGCTGCAGTTGTCTTCATCCGATACGATCAGGACGGCAACCGATGCATAAGACCGGAGCCAGGGACGCGCGGGACACGAAAGCCCCACCACCGATTGCAGGATGCCCTGCTCATTGGAATCACCCGATGTACCGGCGAGCACCGCAAGGCGGAATTTTTCGGCGGCATCGGCTTCTGTGGAGCGAATCACTTTCATATCGCACTGCGGTTCGCCGTTCTCCATCACCGCCGTCGTTGAAATCACACCGATCTGCCAGTCGCTGTTCCCAAGCGAGGCCACGAGCTCGTGCATCTTGTCGCTCAGGTTCCTCTGTTCTTCGGTCATCGAGATGCTGTTGTCGATCACGACGAGTATATCGACCGAACCCTTTTTAGCCTGCTGATCGAAGACATCCTGCCGTCCCTGGATGGGGCGTCCCTGCTGAAAGTTTTCCGTGCGATCATCGCGCGGCACCTGCTGATAGACCTGCCTCTGCTCCTGAAAAATATCCTTCAGCTCAAATTCCGTGCTGATCAACTGCGTATTTATCGTAAAGCGAAACGAATCAGGCACAACATCCGCTGCGGGAAAGACGCCCATCAGCGTTCCTGTTTCCATGCCCACCTGCGTTGGAAGTGTACCTTCCCGACCTTCCAGAGGCGCGACCGAGGCATCTGCTTCAAAAATAGGCGTTTGACCTTCGGGAGTGGAGCCCCGAAATTTTCTGTCACCGCAGGCGGACAGGTGGAGGAGAGGAAGAAGCACAAGGAATCGGCACGTTTTTGCGTTCAGAACATGAACCACAAGGAACTCCCTTCCTAGGATCTGAAGGGATTTCAGTTTGCCACTCGGGATGGGCGGAAATTTGAAATCCCTTCCGTTTCCCAAGGTTCGCGCTGCTCATTTTGCCAGCAAAATCAGCCGCGGAGACCAGGACCCACATACTGTAGGCGTGGCTCATATCGGCGAGCCACGGCTTACCTTGAGTTGGAAGGAAGAACGCGCGTGAGGTTTTACGTGTGATCGTAGACCTGCACATGAATAAGGCAGCTCTTTCCTTCCGGACCACTTAAAACAACACGGGCCTGGCGGAAGGACGAAATCTCATCAAGACGGAAGATGCCGGGCTTGTTCGGCAAAGGGCGCGCCTTGGTGAAGACGCCCTGACGCAAGATACCGGCCTCATCCACACGCACGTCCTTGCAGTCGTCTGGAATGCTGATCGAGAGGTCGCGGGCATAGTAAGCGGAATTCAGCTGCAGGTTGCCCTGCTTGTTCGCGCCACCCGGAAAGTTCAAAGTTCCGGCATCCATCCAGACCCCGGGCAGCTCCGGTTCGGGCTCGGGCTGTGGCTCAGGCTCGGGCTGAGGTTTCGGTTCCGGCTGCGGCGCGGGCGTGGCGGGATCACGCAGAGTCACGAGCGAGATTTCGCAAACCTGTCCAGGGGACGCCGTCTCAAAATTGAACTTGATGCTGTAGGTCTCGCGGTCCTTGGTTGTGAAAACCGAACCATCATAGGCAGCCGGATCCCAGGCCGAACCTCCGGGATACCACACGGCCACGTTCATGCTGAAATTGCGACAGTTGAGCGTCGGGGTGTAGAAGATTTGAAAGGGGCTGATATTCTGCGGTTTCGGCAGTTGATAGTCATAATACGAGCTGCCAAAGGGCAGGCGAAGATTCAAGGTCACAACTTCCCAGGTCTGGGCGGCATAAGCTGAGGACGCAGCGGTGAAAGCGAGAAACGTCGCCGCAAGGATTCGTAGCATCGGGGATGTCCTTCATCATCAGTTTGTTAAATTTGTTTCCACTTGAATAGCGGGACGTTCCATCCGCTGTCAACACAATTAACGTGAAGCGTCAGCGCGCGGGCGCACGCAAACGCGACAAAGGAAACTGAAGCCGTTCGAGCATCTGCCCGCGGCCATCCCGCAGCTGCAGCGAAATCTCCCAGGGATCCGTCGGATTTTTGCTGCGAACGAGTTCGATCATTCCAAACTGCTGCGTGGTATGCGCATGGGTTCCGGGATAGCGCAAGCGATTGCGTTCACTCACGGCGTCATCACCCAAGGGATCAGTCATGCCGCTCGATGTCAGATCATGAATGGGATAGGGCACAGCTGAGCTGGGCAGCACCGAGATTTCCCCAAGGTGACGATCACCGCTGACAAAGACCACGCCTTCGGCTCTGGTTTGCGCGATCAGCTGCAGCAGGCGCTGGGATTCCTGCGGAAAATTCTGCCATTTTTCATAAGGATGATCGGACGCGAGGAATTGAATGCTGCTCGCGATGATGCGAAGGTCGGCGCTTTGCTTCAGCTGGTATTCCAGCCAATCCCACTGCGCAGCGCCGAGGATGGTTCCGCTTCCCCCCGAATCCAAGGGACTTCGGAAATAGCGTGTATCGAGAAGGATCGTCTGAATCCGCAGGCCGTCTATCGTCCGCAGATCAGCATGATAAACCCCTTCGCGCTGACGCCGTGGAGAATCTTCCGGCACTTCGAAGAAATCGAGGAAGATATCCTGCGACTGAACTTTCATCGGGTATTCACGTCCGGCATCGTTGCGGCCGTAATCATGGTCGTCCCATGTGGCGAGGATGGGAACGCGGCGACGGAAGCGCTCGAAACCGGGCTGCGCTCCCAGCTGTTTATATTTTTCCCGCAGCACGGCCGGATCTTCGGTGTCTCCGTAAATGTTATCGCCGATGAAAAGAAACGTATCAGGACTCTGTGCTTCGATGGCTGTCCAAATCGTCTGCTCACGATCCTGCTTCGCGCAGGATCCAAAAGCGATACGGATGTCGGCGTGCAGGGTCGCGGCGGGGATAAGCAGCAGAGGCAAAGCCCAGCGAATCCAGGTATGCATGGAAACTCCTTTCCTTTTTTATCGAACTTGACATTTCAAGCAGCAGAGTAAAGCGCGAATGGAAAGAAAAGATGAAGACGCGGTGAAAGCTCTTGTCGGATGCCGGGAAAACAGGGATCATGGTATAAAAAGCCAAGGACTCCTTATGTATGGTTACCTGCTTCGCCGGCTCCTTCTGGTGCCTGTGACCGTGCTGGGTCTCACTCTTCTGATCTTTTCCATCACGCGCTTTCTGCCCGGCGGCCCTTTGGATCGGCATCTGGCCCAGGAAGCGGCCCAGGCCAGTAAAATGCCCATGCCCTCGCTCAGCGAGGATCAGCTGCTCGGTTTGAAACGCTACTATGGAATGGATGAGCCCCTGCTCAAAGCCTATGGCTTATGGCTCCTTGCGCTTGTAAAAGGGGATCTCGGCACCTCCCTTCGCTATCAGGAACCTGTCTGGCAGCTGATGCGGGACCGCCTTCCGGTGTCGCTGCTCTTTGGGCTGGCGAGTCTTTTTTCCAGCTATGGGCTTTGCATCGTCCTTGGCTTGATCTGCGCTTATAAGCCCGGACATATTTTAGTGCGTGGCCTGCAGGGGCTTTTGCTTCTCTTCAATGCCATACCCTCTTCGATCATGGCCATGCTGCTTTTTTTCCTGGTGGCTACGAAAGGCTATTTTCCCCTGGGTGGACTGACCAGCGAAAATTTTTCGGACCTGAATGCCTGGGAAAAATTTCAGGACCTGCTGGCCCATGCCACCCTTCCCCTTGTCGCCTACTGCGCGCATCATCTTGCCATTCTCACCTTTATTTTAAGGGATGGACTGCAGGATGAACTCGCCGGCGAGGCCGTGCGCATGGCAAGGGCCAAGGGCGCGAGCACGGGTGAGGCCTTGGTTTTCCACGCGCTGCCACTGGCGATCATTCCGATCATCAGTCAGATCGGTCATCAAATCAGTCTGGTTCTGGCCGGCTCGTTTTTGATTGAGCGGATTTTCAACCTGAATGGATTTGGCCTTCTCAGTTTTGAAGCCTTGCATGAGCGCGATTATCCTCTGGTCATCGGGCTTTTGACGGTGGCCGGCCTTCTGCATATCCTGGGCAATCTACTGTCCGATCTTTGCCTTGGTTGGGCCGAGCCGCGAATTCGGCTGTATGGAGAGCGCCGATGAAGAAATTCTGGATCGGCACGCTGGGCCTTTTTCTGCTGCTGAGCCTCGGAGCCGAACTTTGGATAGGATCACGTCCGCTCCTGCTTCGTTTTGAAAACACCTATTATGCGCCGGTTTTTTCCGCTATGCGGCCCGGCAAATTCTTCGGCGAGGATTACGCCTGGGAAACGGATTACCTGAAGCTTCAGAAAAAGTGGGAGGCCGCATCATCCGACAACTGGCTCGTCATGCCACTGATTCCCGTAGGCCCTTTGACCATCGACCTGAGTCAGAGTCCGCCTGCCGCGCCGGATGCCTTGCACTGGCTCGGCACAGATAGTTCGGGGCGTGATGTGCTCGCACGCTTCGTTTACGGATTTCGCACGGCGATTTTCATGTCGTTGGCCTATCTCACGCTCACTTTCATTCTGGCTTTGATTCTTGCTCTCATGTCAGCGTTGGGGCCTACCTGGGTCGATCTTCTTCTGCAGCGGCTTATGGAGATCTGGGTGATGATTCCCTTTCTTTATGTCGCGATCGCTCTGGTCAGTCTTGTGGCCCTCGATAAATTTTTACTGATACTGATATTAAGTTTCTTTTCCTGGCCCACCCTCAGTCTTTATCTGAGAGCCCGGATTCTGCAGGTGAAGGAACAGGATTATATTCAGGCCGCACGCATCCTCGGACTCGCGCGGCATCGCATTGTGTGTTTCCACATACTGCCGGAAATCTGGCCGTTCCTTTTATCGTTTCTGCCTTTTTTTCTGGCGGGTTCATTGGTCACGCTTACATCACTTGATTTTCTGGGCTTTGGCCTGCCGCCGCCCGAACCCAGTTGGGGCGATCTTTTGCAGCAGGCTCTTGACAGACCTCACGCATGGTGGATCGCTGCGCCTGTCCTGCTTGGGCTATTTGTTGTCTTGACAGCAGTGACAGTGATCGGCGAAGCTATCCGAAACAAGCAGAATCCCAGGCAAACACAAAACTCTCGGTGAGATCATGATGCTCCAGTGGGTCGCCTTTTGCCATGCACTCGCGTTCAGCTTCGCGTTCGCGAGCGGGATGAATCCCCTGCTGGCGGCTGAGCCTCCCCTTGCGCTGCGCTGGGAAACCAATGCCAATCCTCCGCTGATTGCAAGTCCTGAGGCCGTAACGGGCGGCCGTATTGTCGCTTCGATTGATGCCTTTCCGTTAACACTGCGGCAGGTGGGGCCGGATTCGCCCAGTTCATTTCGGACGCTCCTCGATGACAATGATATGTCGCTCGTCACGTTGCATCCCAACACCGATGCGTGGATGCCGATGCTCGCGACGCACTGGGCCTTCGATCAGGATGGACGCACGGTTTATTATCGCCTGAACCCCGCCGCGCGCTGGTCCGATCAGAAGCCGCTGAAGGCCACGGATTTCACCTATACTTTGGAATTCATGCGCTCGCCGCATATTCAATCGCCCTGGTCGAATGAGTACTATACGAAAACGATAGAAAGCATTCAAACCTTCGAGGAGAAAAGCGGGACCGAAGTGATTGCGATCCGTCTCGTGCAGCCGACTCTCGATCGACTTCTGATGACCAATATCAAGCCCTTGCCGAGGCACTTCTATGGTCAACTCGATGCGAAGTTCGTCAGCGCATTCAACTGGAAGATTCCGCCGAACCTCGGGCCCTATGCTTTAAGCACAGTGGATAAGGGCAAGCGCGTTGTCTTTCAACGCAAAAAGGACTGGTGGGCCAAGGATATGCCCTACTTCAAGCACCGCTTCAACGTCGATGAAATCGTCCTGAAAGTGGTGCGGGATGTTCAGGTGGCCTTTGAATATTTAAAGGCGGGTGACATAGATATCATGGCGATAGTAGGCCCGGATCTTTGGAAAGCCGGTACGGCGGATGATGCCTTCGGCAGGGGCTACATCCATAAACTCCAGGCCTACAACGACACTCCAAGAAGCGATTACGTGCTGATCCTGAACGCAAGTTACGGCCCTTTTCAGGATGAGCGCGTCCGTCAAGCCTTTGCCCATGCGATGAATGTGCAGCGTGTCATTGATGATCTTCTGAAAGACGGCTATCAGCGTCTGCAGGGGATTTCCCAGGGTTATGGGCCCTACACAGCGCGGCACATCAAGGCTCGTCCTTTTGATCTCGCGAAGGCTGACGAACTCTTTAAACAGGCCGGATGGGGGGAACGCAACGCCGAAGGTATACGTATCAAGGATGGTAAAACTTTAACGGCAGCTATTAGCTATGGCCAGTCGAACATGACCCCGCGCTTCGTAATTCTGCAGGAGGATGCTCGCAAGGCCGGTATTGATTTAAAATTACAACAGATGGACCCTGCCCAGGCTTTCAAAAGCTTCCGTGACAAGGCTCATCAGATCGCTTTTGTTGCTTGGAACATTTCCTATCGGCCCGAGTATCGCGCGCGGTTTCATTCGAGTTTTGCGAACAAACAGCAGACCTCGAACTTTTCCAATACGGCGAGTCCAGTCCTGGATCAACTCATCGAGGAGTACGAACATGCCAGCGATGACCGGAAGCGGATCGAAAAGGCTCATGCGATTCAGAACTTTGTATTTCAGGATTCCAGCTACATCCCTTTGTTCGAAGTCCCCTATTACCGTCTGGCCTATTGGAGCTGGATCCAATTTCCATCAGTTCCAGGCACGAAAAGTACTGATGGTCTATCTTTCTTCGACAGTGCGACGGGCGGACTCTTCTGGATCAACCGAGATCGGCAGGCATCAGTTAATGCAGCCCGAAAGCGAGGAGAACGAATCCCCGCTCGAACCTGGATCGACGACACATTTCGAGTGAAATAGGAATGGCGAAGACCCCGCGTTGGTGCGGGGTTGGGAGAGCCCTACGGGCTTAACGGGTTTAACGCACTTATTAAGCTACAAACTTTTCCAAAACCTTATCCACAGTCTTCAGAAGACGCTCAGGATCGAAGGGTTTCACAACCCAAACCACCACGCCTGCTTCCTTGCCCGACTGCTTCAGTTCTTTAGACGATTCGGTCGTCAGCATGCCGACGGGAACTTCCTTATAACGGTCGATCTGCTTGATCTTGGTGATCATGGTGATCCCGTCAAGACCTGGCATGTTATAGTCGCTGATGATGAGCTGAACGCCCTGATGCTCTTCCGCCTTTTTAAGGCCATCGGCACCGTCATGGGCTTCGACCACGACATGGCCGCCCTTTTCCAGCACTTCCTTCAGCTCGAGGCGCAGCGTTTCCGAGTCATCCGCAATAAGAATCTTGGCCATGAGTACTCTCCCTTAACTTGCTTACCTGGTCATCAAACTTAAGTCAGAGGCACATCAAACGAGAAGCGCGTTCCCTTGTGTTCCTCGGAATGAATTTCGAGTTTCTTCGCACCCAGACTGCGTACAGCCTCGTTCACCGAATCCAGACCGATCCCGCGACCACTGATATTGGTGGCCTCTTCACGGCTGCTGAATCCTGGGCGCATGAGAAGGTCATACACCTGATCCTGGCTCAAACTGGGGGCATCGACGGGATCCAGGATCTCACGCTTGATGGCGGCACGCACCACCTTTTCGCGATTGATACCGGCGCCGTCATCACTCAATTCCACATGCACGCGGTTGCCCTGCGTCGTGGCCTTGATCTTGATCTTGCCGCGGGGCGGCTTGCCGAGTTTCTGACGTTCCTCGACGGATTCGATCCCGTGATCGATGGCATTGTTGATCAGATGCAGGAAGATCTCGGTGAAGGTCAGCATTTCGTTCTGAATCACCTGCACGCCCGCCCAATCGAACTCCAGGTCCACCTGCTTGGCCAAAGTCTGGCAGGTCGCTTCTTTCTGATGAATCAGCTTGGGTTCCAGACTGGAAAGATCCTTGGTCTTGGCAAAGTTGCCGCCGCCGAGGCGCTCCAGAATCTTATCCGCCTGGCGCTTGCCGGGATCATCCAGCTTGCGACGCAGATCGCTCAGTTCGTGGATGGCCACGCTGAAGTCTTCCTGGCTGATATGCAGGCCATGCTGCTTGCCGCTCAAGGCAAAGCAGAGGGACTTCATATCCACCCATTCCTTGCGGATGCGATCGAAGTTTTCGCTGAGCCAGGTGGCGTCCACCGGTTTTTTCTGATTGATATGCTCCATGAGGGTATCTTCCATCTGATGCACATCGTGCTCCAGATCGGAGAAGCGCGCGGTGCGGGCGATCCCTTTGATGGCGTGCAGCGAACGAGCGATCTTGTCCAGATCGCGGCTGTCGATTTCTTTTTTCAGACGGGGGAACAGCTCTTCAAAGTCCGAGAACGTGACTTCCAGCAGCGAGCCGCTGCAGCCTTGGATTTCCAGGATCTTTTTGACCTTGCTGTTTTCAATCTCACGCTGCATTTCAAGAGCGCGACGGGCTTCCACCACCTCGGTCCGATCTTCCAGAACGATCATCAGTTTTTCAACGATGTTCTCGTGGGTGATCGGGTGATAGGTGATGCCGATCCAGATCGACTTGAGCCCATCCGGAGTCTGCCGTGTGTACTTCACTTCCCTTGGGAAATGAAGCTTCGCGAGATCGAACCAAAGCGTATCCCCACCGATGCAGTCCACGACCTGCATGGCGCCGGTGCGTTCGATCGGATCGAGGTTATCCCAGATCGGTTCGAAGAGGACCTTTTCGATATGCTTGCCGGCGAGCTTATTGTCGCCGAGCAAAAACTCGGAATAAAGGGAGTACGGCCACTCGATCTCACCGGCGGAGTTCACCGTGAAAATGCCGAGCGGGATCGCCGAGAAAATCTGCGAGAGCTTTTTCTCGAATTCCTTGACCTTGCTGATATTCTTGCCCAGCACCTTGATCAGAGGACCGCGGCGCTCGCTGATCTGCGTGAACTTGCTGATGGTCCAGAGGTATTCCGCCTGATGACCGTTTTCATCGATGCAGGTCAGTTCGAACTGAAGCTGCTTGATGCCGAGGTCTTTCAAGAGGACCGATATCCTCGATTTGAAGATGTTCTTGCTCTCGATCGTGAACACATCATAGATGTTCTTATTGAGCATGCGTTCATAATCGCAGTTCAGAAGCTTGGAGGCTTCCGTATTGCCTTTCAGAATGCGCCCTGTCCGGTCCATGATGGCGAAGAGGTCGGGAAGGTTCTGGATGATCTGCTCCGACGAGGACTTGCAGCGCTCCAGGACGGAGATCACGTCGTGACTGGCGCGCAGGCCTTCGGCTGCCACGATTTCGGTATTCACTTCAGGCCGATTGTCGAGTTTGAGGGTTGCGCTCATAGGAATTCTCCATCTCCCTCGTCATCCTGTTTGTCTTCATCGACCTTGAGTTCCGCAAAATCATTCCAGGAAAGCACGTCGGATACGGAGGAGCAAGCCAGCTCTCCGGAGTCCCAGGTGATTTTCCAAACGTCATGGATTTTTCGGGGATCGATCTTATCACTGAACACGGCTTCATCGAAACCGCTGGTAACCAAAGGAATACTGATACCTGTGATGATGCCCGCGTTATTGAAAGCAGCTTTGAGGGCGCCAGCCATCAGGTTGCACATCTCGCGCATATGATCCATTGCCATGCGATCGTCAATATCATCCAGTTTTTTCTTCAACTTGTTCGCCAGCATGCTGCGACTGGTCGAAGTGTCGAAGTGAATCTTCAGGATCACGCGAATCGCCGATCCAGAGACCAGGATCAGAGACATCCAATGTCCATAGAGGAAATCATCGGAATTGCTGACTTCCTGGAGCTTGGCGTCCTTCAACGCGGAAGCACGGACGATAGTGTTTTCGACCCGATGCCGGATCACCTGTTTCAGGACTTCCTTAACGGCACTGGTGTCGACCACTGCTTTTCTAGCTTCTGCGCTTTCAGCACCCATAACGCATCCTTTAGGAGTCACCTAATGAATCGAAAAATGTTTCTGACAAGAGGTCTATCGGCAGCAGCTTTAACAACTTTAAAACGCTTTTGCGGCCCCCTGAAAGAGGCTCTGGGAAAACACCCAGACCGCTCATGACAGCCGCGGAATGAATGTCAAATAGCCCGATTTTATCATTTAAAAACGGATAGTTATAAGATTTTAAAGGGTTGGTTCAGGTTTGATTGGGGTCAGCCGATAGCCTTTATGAAGCACTCGAGCGTGTTGGTGAAGTTATTCAGGGGCTGGGGGTTTCTTTTGGGAATACAAAAACGATTTCGTGTGCACAAAACTGGCGAGACGATCCAACTCCACGGGATCATCACCGACACATCCAATCTCAAAGTGTTGGATGAGATGGTGTCGGATCGCAATGTTTTCGACTGCAGCCAGGTCGTAAGCGCCAGCTGGAACGGACTTCTGCGCCTCGATGCCTATCTGAGCAAGCTCTCGGGTCAGATCACGCTCACGCATATCCCTTATCATCTTTTTCAATATCTGAGGCTGCTGCCCAATGTGGGGCAGAAGTATGTCCTGGGTGATATCGAGCTGACGCTACTGGGCTCCACGGAAGGCGGAGCCGCGTATCAGACCCGCTTTCTGAATAGCGCCGTCCTGAATGATCTCGCCCACAGTGATCCCAAACCCTTTATCCAGCTCGAAGACGGCGCGCAACTCATAGGTCGCGACAGCTTCATCTGCCCTGCAAGGTTCGGCAATCGCGATTATCAAAGCAGCGCTCTGAAAAGTGGCTGGTATCAGCAGAACACGGAGCAGTTCGACTTCTGGTATGACTATGTTTCCTTTGCCAATATCACCCTGTCTTTGGCTATGGACCTCATTCAGAGTCAGGACTCGACCTTGGAGGCGCTCCTGAAAGATATCGAACTGGGCGTCACCTCCATCGAATCGTCGCTTGGGCTTTTGATCCCGGATTTCAAGGCGACAGGGGCCAAAAGCCTGAGCGAAGTCGCCAGCTTCGTCCATAAAGCCTGCGCGCAGCTCAGCGTTGTTCTGGATAAATCCGGCAAGGATGTTTCGGAAATCCTGGTCCGTATTCAGCTGCTCGCGGGCAGCGGTGAGTTTCAGCAGGCCGAAGCGCTCTATAAACTTCTGAACGAATTCAGCAGCACCATTGCCAACCTCTATCCGACCCTGACCAGCATCGAGGAGATCGGCGCCAGCACAGGCCAGCAGATCAGCAATCTCGCGCGCATCGGGTCCTATAAGGCCATGATACTGGCATTGGAACCCGAGCATGTGTCCGATGAGACTTTGAATGCGGTGCGGGAAACCATGGATATTATGGATCCTCTTTCCGATGGCGACTGGCTGGAGACACGCAGCGAATTCGTCCAGCACCTTGAGAGCGTGGACCAATCCCTGAGTAAAATCATCATCCTTCTGCAGGGTTTTGACCTTCTTCGGCAGATCCTGGAGCATCGGCTGCATGAAAGCGAAGCCATTCAGGACTTTCTGAAGCGGGGCGGAGCCGACTGGCGCGGGACCAAGGCCGCGGTCTTCAGCCTTGTCAACCGCACTCTCGTGACTGACCAGGAGAAATATTCCTGCGAGTTCTTCATCCCGGAGGCAGCCCGCGGCGAGGACAGCAACCAGAAGCCGGGTGATATCCTCCTGTTTTAAGCGCCTGCCCCCGATCGAAGGCTCCGTATTTTAAGCGCCTGCCCCCGATCGAAGGCTCCGTATCTCAAACGCAAAAAATATCCCTTAATCTCAGGCATTCACAGACCGATGGAGAAACTGTGACTGAAATAGGGGAAACCATGAAAACGGCTCTATCCCGTCAGGAACGTCGCCAGGAGATTCGATACAGCCTGTTCGGGGAAATCCCGGCTCGTATGATCAATCACGCGACGGAACAGGAACTGACTTTTCTTACCATTGATATTTCAAGCCGAGGCCTGGGTCTGCTCGTCAGCCCGAGTCCCACGGAAGGGCAACGCATTCGCCTCGATTTCCTTGATCAATCGCGCCATAGCCTGGAGTTCATCGTGCGCCACGTGCACTCTGTGATGGACGATCCCATCGATGGTTTTGAAAGCATGCGCCGCTGCGGTTTGGAGCTGAATGACGAGCGCGCAGGAAACCTCGACCTGATCCAATTTTTTGGCAGCTTTGACTCCGTGATGATCGGAGACTGAGGAACGGACTGTGGCAACCACGCTTTACGACAAGATAGCCAACAAATCGGTGCACATCGCGCTGATGAATCCCTATCATGAATCACGCGTGGCCATGATCAAGGTGCTGCATAAGCTGGGCTATAAACACGTCATGATCTGCAAGTCCGTGCGTGATCTGAGCGAGCGCATGCGCAAGACCCGTGTGGATTGGGTCATCAGCACCCTTCTGGAAGAGCAGGCGATTAAGATGCCGCTTTACCTGCACGGGCTTTACGATGACCACATGCATGACAAGCTACGAGTCAGTTACCTGCTCACAGAAAAGCAGCAGCCCCAACTTCCCGCGGCCTTTGCTGACGGCCTTCTCTCCTGGTTCGAACTCGAACGCATGGAAGATGCCCGACAGATCCAGGCCGATCTTGAGGAATTCTTTCGCGTCCTGAAGGACGCCCATGACAGCAGTCAGCACGAAGCCTTCGTGGCTGCTGAATATTTCCGCCGCTATCTGAAAAAGCATATGATCTGGGGCGATCTGATCGCCATGGAAAAGGCGCTTTGCAATAACTTCCCCCTGAAGCCGGAAAACCTTCTGGCTCTGGCGGAAGCCCATTTCCTGGCTGGTGAATACAATCGCGGACGCCTCCTGGTGCAGCAGGCCCAGCAGCTGTCCGCGGAGTCGCTCGACCAGGCGATCGATGACCTTCTGCGAAAATTCCCCAAGGCCCTTTTGGAAAAGCAGGGCTCGGTCGCCGAGCGCTATGATGTCAGGAGCGCTGTGATCATCGAGCGCGACGAACGCGAGGTTCAGATCCTGCGCCAGGCTTTGAAGCGCATCGGGGTTCCGACTGTAAAAGAGTATCCGAGCTTTCAGGACGCCTGGGACGCGATGAAGGATCAGACCGAGCCGAGTCTCATGATCACCGAATGGAGCAGCCGCAAGGGCGATCTGAGCACCGCCCAGTTCCTGCAGAGGGTGCGCGGCCATGGATTCCTGAAGCTTCCTGTGATTGTGATGATCAATAAGCTGCGTCCCCAGGAAGCCCAGCTCCTGAATGATGTGCATGCGATCCTTCTGATGCAGAAACCCTTGCGGGAAGAGCATGCCGTGATGTCGATCGCCTTTGCGATCCAGCAGGCCAGGCTTCCGACCGAAAGAAAACCGATCGAGCAGCAGATCGTCAACTGCCTGCAGACCGGTGATCGTGCGGATGCCTACTACCTCCGCAAGATGTATCATGCCGACGTCAATATTCCCGCAAGCCGCAAATACTATATCGAGGCCGTGTTCAATTACCATCATCACAACTATACGAAGGCCCGCAATTACCTGATCAAAGGCATCAAGCTGAGCGCCACCGAGAAGGATAAGGACGAGGTCAAACCCAATCTTGATAAGACCGTGCTGCTCGCCAAGTGTCTTTTCCGTCTGGGGGACAAGAGCATCGCGATCCAGATGCTGGAAAAGGCCCGCGAACGCTCGCCTTACAATATCGCCATCCTCATGGCCCTTATGGAAATGAACTATGATGTCGGCAACGTCACGCAGGCGAATGCTGCGATTGAAGAAGCCGAGAAAATCGATGCCGGCAACGCCCAGGTGATTCAGGCCGGAGCCAAGCTTTCCCTTTTAACGGGCAGGACCGAGCAGGCCGCACAATTTCTGGCCCACATGGATAACCTGACCGAAATCATCACCCGCATGAATAACCAGGCGGTGTCCTTCATTCAAAGCGGCGACTTCCAAAAAGGCATCGAACTCTATTTATCCGCGATCAAATCACTGCCTCCCAAGGAGCCTGATTTCCTGGGCGTCGTTTACTATAACCTTGCTTTGGCCTTTTTGCGGAATGAAGAGATAGATCCCGGACTGGAGCATCTGCAGAAATCAGCGACCTTCTCCGAAAGCCGTGTGCACAGGCGGGCTGTGAATCTTTCGAAGCGAATCGAAGAGTCGAAGGCCGCCGGTAAAAAACTCAAATTCTCCAAAATGGTCAGCGGTTCCGACGAAGATCGGGAATCGTATAAGCTTATGGGTTTGATGGACGAACTGGTCGCGCAGCGGCACCTATCCGTGGCCTTGCGGGGTCTTTATCGCGTTGACGGCGTGGGGGTTGCGGCCCTGGATACGGAGTCAGCCGAGAAGGAAGCGTCGTGACACCCGATTTACGGCCGCGCGGCTTCGCCCGAAAGCGAAGACCGCACCGCCGCTAAAAAGGGTTATGGTCATCCTGCGTGAGGGCGACCCATAGCTTGTATTATTTTCCGAAATGACGAACGTAGGACACTACGTTCTTAATTTCCTCGTCATTAATCGCACCGCCCCATGGAGCCATCGTGGCGCTCAGACCCACAGCGGCCCCGCCTTCCTTGATGACTTTGGCGATGTGCGCGTCATCGACCTTGGCCTGCCAGGCCTTGTCGGTGAAGTTCCGTGGCTTGGGATTCATGGCCAATGCGCCCGGTCCATCCGCCTTTCCATCCGCGCCATGACAGGCGACGCAGTAGGTTTCATAGGTCTGCTTGCCCGGCACAACGGCTGCAGCAGCGGGGGCACCACCACCTGCACCTGGCTGCGCAGCGGCAAGTTTAGCCTCTTCCTGCTTCTTCAAAAACTCGTTGTAACCTTGTTTAGGACTGTAATCCTTCTTGCTGTTCCAGTCGCAACCGGTCGCCAAAAGGCAGGATACAGCTAAAGTGACAGGGGCAAGAATCGCGTTTCTCATGAAGTCTCCCAGCGAAAACGACTTAAGACTCGGAGCTGTCCATACGACCTGTTAGGTCCAGGTTGAGACATGACAGCTGCGGGCCATCCACCTCTTGTGGTTTCCCTTGGGGTTTTAGCATTGAGGCGATCGACTGACAAGCATGCAGATGCTGCTTCCCGATCCTTTCCAAAAAAGGCCGGGACTCGGGGAAGACGGAATGGAAGGCGTGCAGTTGTACAGAAATCTTAGGGACAGAGGTTCACGAAATCCACGTTGAAGTTCAGGTCGATGATGTCCTGCAGCGTGCCGTTGACAACCAGGGCGAGAATTTCGGTCACGCGCTGATCAAGGCCCAGGGTATTGAGCGAGGGCGTACCGCCGCGGATATTGACACTGAAAGGAGCGTTATTCATGGCGTTGTATCCGGCCTCGGTTTTGGTGAGGGCGACCGGAACTTCAAGAGGGACCTTCACGCCTGCAATGGACAGGGTGCCTTTGACTTTCAAAGCGATGCTGTCACCGACCACGGCCGGGATCTGAAGATTATCCCCGGTCACTGAATCCATGGTGAAGCTCAAAAGGCCGGTCGAGGCGTTATTCTGCGGCGAGCCTTCGGGATCGCTGGGAATATCGAGGCCGAAGATATACTGGATGATGCGGTGATCGCGCAGTTCACTGAACGATTCGGTGGTCATCGGCCGGAAATCAATCTTCGCCGTGGCGCCGCTCAGGCTTTGCGTTTTGCTGCTGCCATCGAATTTGGGGAAGATGCAGCCGGCAAGATCGGTGCTGCCGATCACGGGGATTTCCGTCGTGGTACTGGCGGTCGTTCCTTTGTTGGCTCCCCAGGTGAAGCGAGCGCCTTTGGCCGAAGCCAGTATCATTTTATTGGCGGAACATTGACCTTTATTCACGGACAGGGCGGGGTCTTCCACCAGGGAAGCGCCAGCCGCGGCATCAAGTGAAGAACGCGTGGGAACTTTCGGAGGATTGCCCATACAGGCCTGAAGAATTGTCATAAAAGACAAGACAGCCCCGAGGTGCGTGACCTTGTGCATGGAAAGATCCCCTTGATGAAGACGTCGCATAAATGTGCGCAGATCACGATGCATAGTTCGTTCCAGAAAATGCACATCAAAAATACAAATAAAAACAACACTTTAATGCAATTTTTACGAGGTGAAAGACGGCTAAATCTGCGACACTGTCTTGCAATTAGAAAACACCGGGCTTCACGCAGTGGACGAGGCGCTTTCGCGGCGCTGCCGTCTGCACCTGCGCGCAGGATGCATCCGCAAAAGGGCAGCGAAGAGTCAAAGGACAGCCCCCAGAGGGACGCTCGGCCGTCAGTTCCTGGAACGCAGGAATGCTTTTCATATCGGGATCGCGGTAAAGTTTGGGTAAGGATTGCAGAAGATACTGCGTGTAAGGATGCTCCGGCTTTTTCAGGACATCCGCGGTGGTCCCATATTCCATCCATTCACCGGCATACATCACGCCCACGGAATCGGCGAGCGTGCGGACCGTCGTGATATCATGCGAAATGAAGATCATGGCAAAACCAAGTTCCTGCCGCAGATCATGGAGGAGCTGCAGAACCCGCGCCTGGGTCATGCGATCCAGCGCTGTGAGCGGTTCATCGCAGACCAATACCTTCGGCCTTAAAAGCAGCGCCCGCAGAAGGCATACCCTTTGCTTTTGCCCACCGGACAGCTGATGTGGAAAACGATCCAGCACATCCTGCGGCAGATCAAGTTTGGGAAGCCAGGCTTTAAGCTCCTCTTTAGCCTTGTCACGCGTTTGCCCCAAAACAGTCTGCAGGACTTCAAGCAAGGCCGCGCCTACGCGAAGACGCGGATGCAAGGCCGCCGCGGAATCCTGAAACATCATCTGAATCCAGCGGGCCCTATCCCTTCGCGTCATGGCATCGGGTGCTTGGCCATCATAGAGTATGCGTCCGCTATCCGCTCGAAGAAGGCCGGTCAGAAGACGGGCGAGCGTGGATTTTCCGCAGCCCGATTCCCCGATGATGCCGAGCACTTCGCCGGCTTGCAATTGAAACGAAAGATCACGAACGGCCGCGCGTTTGGCAAAACTTTTATGAAGACCTTGAGCTTCGAGCAGCATGATTAATCCTTCACCGCATGGCAGGCGACGCGATGCTGCGGGGGTCCTTGAAGTTCCGGCATGATGCGGCGGCAAACATCCTGCACCAGGGGGCAGAAAGGAGCATAAGGACAGCCGTCCTGGTTCTCTGATTCCCCAGCTCTACGTTCGGGCGCATGCGGCATGCGACCCGCGCGCGGAAGGGCCTGCATCATGGCCTTTGTATAGGGATGCCGCGGCGCGTCCATAAGAATCTCTGTGCGTGCCTGCTCGACGAGATGCCCACGGTAAAGGACAGCGACCTCATCACAAAGTTCGGCGACAAGCGCCAGATCATGCGAAATGAAAAGCAGCGCCAGCTTTTGCTCACGCTGCAGTTCTTTCACCTGCTCCACCCAACGCGCCTGCAGCGTGACGTCAAGCGCGGTCGTGGGTTCATCCGCAATCAAAAGATCCGGTCCCAAAAGAAGGGCCATAGCCAGCAGCACGCGCTGCCGCATGCCGCCCGATAATTCGTGAGGATAGGAGCGCAGGATGTGGTCCGTATCGGGAAGGCCGGCTTTTTTAAGGGCCTTGTGTATGAGTTCCCGGCGCGCGTCCGCCGCTTCCTCCCTGCGGTGGAAGCGAAAGACTTCCTCCAGCTGCACCTGGATTCGCTTCACCGGATTCAGCGCCGCCAGCGCATCCTGGACGATGATGGCAAGACGTGAACCTCGCAGCTCATTCATGCTGCGTGCATCCAGAGTCTGAAGGTTCTGTCCCTGAAAGCGCACCTCGCCTTCCGCAATGCTCACCTCGGGTTCCGGCAGAAGATTCATGACCGCCAGCGCCGTAAGACTTTTGCCGCTGCCCGATTCCCCGACAAGGCCGAGGCTCTGGCCGCGATCAAGGCTGAGGGAAAGATTCCGGACCAAAGGCTCCACGCTGCCGCCCCGCGACCTTGCGATCCTGAGATTTTTCAGTTCCAGGAGTGGAACGTCAGGCATGACCCCGGCCCTCCCTGCATGCTCCGTAACTTCCTGGGCTGGCTCGATGCATGCGCCTTGACCTCCCAGGCTCGCTCCATTATAGCTGATTCCCGGAGGTATTGTGTATGAACCGCTTTTTAGCCCTGGGCGCGCAGCCGGACCTCGAAATTCTTTATCAGGACAAAGCGATCCTGGCCGTAAATAAACCTGCGGGTTTGCTCTTTCACGGCTATACGAAAGGTCTGCCTCTGCCCCTGGTCGATCAGATCAAGGCCGAGGTGCAGCCCTATGTCGGTGTTGTGCATCGCCTCGATCGGCCGGTTTCCGGCGTGGCTCTTTTCGCACGCAATTCAAAAATCGCAGGGCGTTTGGGTGAACAGTTTCAGACGCGGACTCTCGATAAAATTTATCTGGCCCTGGTGGAAGGGGAACCGGAAGCGGAACGGGCCGTGCTGCATGATGTCCTGGAGGCACCGCCGTCCACCGATCGCCCGTCCAAGGGGCCCCAGGCTTGTCATCTGACCTATGTGAAATTAAAAAGCGAGGGTGGGCTCAGTCTTTTGGCCATTAAGCTCGGCACAGGTCGTCGCCATCAGATTCGTATGCAGCTGAGTCGTCGGGGTTGGCCGATCGTCGGGGATCGTGAGTATGGTGCGAAAACGATGATTCCTGGAACGGAGGACCTGGATCCCCGCTTCTGCCCTTTGGCGCTGCACGCGGCGCGCTTGAAAATCACGCATCCCCAAACAGAAAAGGAGCTTGTGATTCAAGCTCCCCTCCCCTGGTATTGGCCTTCGTCTTTTTTACTCGAAGCTCCGGACATAGCCGATGGCCCAGCGTGAGTCCTCTTCATCAAAGAGG
Source organism: Oligoflexus sp. (assembly GCF_035712445.1). Lineage (NCBI taxonomy): Bacteria > Pseudomonadati > Bdellovibrionota > Oligoflexia > Oligoflexales > Oligoflexaceae > Oligoflexus > Oligoflexus sp. The sequence continues at coordinate 128,704 of NZ_DASTAT010000126.1, forward strand.
ACGTAATCATCGAGTCCCGGCTGCAAAAGGATTCCACCGTAGCTGTAAGACATGTTCACCGCATCCATCGGCGTGATCATCCAGTTCACCGACAGTGAAAACGAATAGGCCTGATCAGGCTGGGAATTGATCGGAGGATCACCCGGGCCTTCATAGGTTATGGTGTGATACTTGATTTCCGAGTAATTCGCTCCATAGGACAAAGTCCATTCCGGCAGAAAACTCCAGTTGCCGCTGTGTCCGATGCCACCGCTGAATTCCGGCAAAGGCTGACCGCCTGTGCCGTCCTGCGGTTTGGTCGAATCATAGCGGCTCCACGTATAGCGCACAAAGGCATTCAACGCGAGGTTGAAGGTTTCTGTGGCCGGTACAGCCGCGGTCCAGCGGACCTCGGGTTTGCTGTAGACCTCATTGATCTGCGAATTATAAGACGTCGGCAGCGTGGCGAGGATGCGGATGGTCCAGCCTACCTGAGGAATAAGGGAGCGCGGAAAGACGTTGAAGGAAATCACGCTATCCGAGAGTTCGAATTCCCTGGACTCGCTATCCACATAAAGGTTCTTTTCCACGCCCTGGGACAATGAGAGCGAATATTTTTTGGTGAAGGGATAGGTAAACGATCCTGCGAACGACATCACAGGATCCCCCTGCACGAAGGGAACAGCCAGGTCCCCGGACACCGAAGCGCTCCAGGCCCAGGCCGTGCCATTGGTTATGGTAAGTAATGTCAGAAGCCAGCGCTTCCGATACTTTATCCCGGCGATCAGCGACACTCAGGTAACCTGCCTTCCGTGAGCAGTGAATAGTTACGATAGCTGTTCAAAACGCCGTTCAGATCCTGCGTAAAATAGAGCCCGGCCGAGTAAGGGTTCTTGATCAAACCCGCCACATAAAAATCCCCGTTAAAGCGCATCACCACAACCTGAGGCTCATCAACAAAGTAAGCATCCGCACTCGCATTATAAGTCGGCGTCAGAAGCGCAAGCCGCACATCCGTGCTCGGTGCAGCACCCAAAGCATGGGTCGTAAGATCCACATTGAAGGCCGTCGCAAAAGTCGAGCGTTTGAAACAGGCCACGCGGGTCAATTCAATCGCCCCACGGTTCCCCGTAAAATCAAAGTTGCTCGCGGCGTTGATCGCAAAGTAAGCCCGGCTCATATCGCTGAAACCCAGATAATGCTGACCCGAGTTCACAAAGCTGTCCGACAGCATGCTCTCAACGAAACCACCGATCAAAAGATCATCACGCAGGGGCACGAAGGAAACCGGAACACCCGCATTGTTGGGATCGAGCGGGAAGGCATCGTTACCCATGAAGAAGCGGGCCGCGAAGATCTTGTCCGCACCGATGCCAAGCCGTGTGAGCGAGCCGGTAAAGTTATCATACTGATCACGGAAGCTCCGGTCGATGTCCTGCTGCTTGATCACCGCGTTATAGAACGCCGCCGCCAGCTTCACCGACTGACGCAGATCCAGCTGGATCTGATCGGTAAAGGCCTGGGGCAAAATGGGATTCAGATTGTCGATGCCGGACAGTTCCGCCTGGACCTGAGGCAGGGTAAAGGTCAGCTGATAAAGGTTCACAAAGCGCTTCACATCCAGCATGGTCATGAACACGGCTCCATAATAGGATCCGGTGTTCCAGTACGCGCGACCATAGCGGAAGTTCCGCAGATAGTAGGACTCGTCGTAGTTATTGATCATGCTCGTCAGAACCTCAGACGGCGAGGTTCCGATATCGAACTGATTGCAAAGCGGGTTCTGGAAAACGTGCTCATCCGTACAGTAAAGATAAGGGAAGGCACCGGCCGCCTTCGGAAGGTCCTTCAGGCCGTTGGAATAGGCATAAACTAAAGCGGCCTTGTCATAGGCTTCCCAGTCATAGGCAAGTCCCACTTCATCTTTCAGATTCAAATAGTCCATGACCGAGGATGTCACAAGGCGCTTGGGATCGGTAGCCGTGCTGCGTTCGATACCGGCGTCCACGGTTCCGTAAAAGTTATGGCGAAGGTTCAGGTTATGGCCGAACTCATGGATGGCGACGCGGTAAAGGATATCGCCTATGGCTTTTTCTGTGTCAACCGCCTTGAGCACCTGGCCCATGCCGGCAAACATCTCATCATTGAAATTCCAAACCGTCGAGAAAGCCTGGGCTCTGGGGCCAGTCATTCTTTGAGCCTGGGCCTTCATCTTTTCGGCCACGGCTTTTTCTGTTTTGGCGACCACCGCTTCCAGATCAGGATAGGTCTGAAGACGGAAGCTCTGGAGTTTTTCCAGATTCTTGCGCGCGCCTAAAATATCGGTTGGCGTGGAGTGACCGGCAAAGGGACTGCCGGGGTTCCCATAGGTGAATTCCGGGAGCAGGAAGCGATAGAGCGTCGCATAGCGGGAATCCGAGAGATAGGCCGATGACGACGTCCAGTTCTGTGGCTCCTGGCCCAGGGATTTTTTCATCTCGCGATAAAGGGGCGAAACCGTCGGGCGGTTGGCCTCGTGGGTTTCGTAGTCCTTGAGGCGCTGGATGTAATACTTCATATCGCTGATCCAGATCACGCTGGTCGACGAGATGATTTCACCTGTCAAGGGGTGCGCGCTTGAAGGACCGTAACCGAAGGGAGCCTGGAAGTCGGCTTCCTCGACAAAATGCACGAAGCTATAGCGTATGTCGCCGAGCTTATGGGTGCCGTCGGAGTCCTTGATTTCAAAACGGAGCTTCAGCCCGTTCTTTTCAAAGAGCTCGTTGGTCTTGGCAATGATCCCGATCTTGGGATCGTTATAAATCCACTTGTATTTCTCGGGGAAGCTTTCGGTGAAATAGATCGTCTGAACCTTGCTGTCATCCCAGCGGTTCATGATGAAGGTGTTCTTGGGACGACCAAGATCATCCAGGCCCTGCATGATGGTCTGGAAGTAGCCGTACTTTTTCATCAGAGGATCGTCTTCACCCGTATAAATATAGGGCTTGTAGTTGCTGTCACGTTCCTGCATGAACGAGTACTTGTAATACATGGTATGGGTGAAGTCGGAGCGGAAGTACTGGGGATAGGTGATACACATCGGGTTCACCTGATAGTCCACAGCCACCACGAAGTTGATGGCGCCCGCTTCGATAACCTGGGAATCATCGACAAGACGCGAGGCGCGCTTGGACCAGCAGCTCTCATCCACTTCAAAGGGAAAGCTTGCGGATTCAGCGATCGTGGCGCTTTCCCAATTGACTTTGAAGAAGCGCTTTTGTTCGAAAGGAATCAGATCGTTTTCGGTTTCCACGTTGCTGACGCGGCCGCCGCTGACTTTCTGCGTGTAATCGCTGTGCTCGATGCTCCACTGATTGATCACGCTGTCGGTGACGTTCGGGCCTTTATAGGGATCGGTCAGCTTCAGGTACTGAAGGTAGTCCTTCGTGAACTTGAAGTAGCCGAGCGTGGTTTCCGACTGCAGGCCGACGAAGCCGAAGGCGCTGTTGGAACCGTTATTCACGATGGTGACCTTGCCAAGCCAGGGTTTGCCGGTTTCAAAATCGGCCTTGGCCCAACGGTTGCCTTCGGTGTCCACCTTGCGTTCCACAGGTCGCTTCCGGGCGCAGCCGGTATTCATAAGCAAAGTTGGAATGACAAGGCCAAGAATTAGGGCTGAAACTCGCATGTCCCGTAACCTCCGCATTTGATATCAAGGCTCCCGCATTCCCACGCTCAACCAGGTCCGGCTTGCGTCCATGGTAAAGCTGTAAACTGAACGATCGATCACAAGCAAAAGTCGTGGCGCAATATTATCATTGGGATTGTCATCGACGATGGTCGCCTGGCAGGTGGCCTGCACCTCACCATTGACTATTGAGCAGTCATAGTTGGCTGCTCTCTGATTGAGGGCGCGATCGAGGGCCAAAAGAAGGTTTTTCCCCGTGGTATCCGACGCCGGAGCCGTCACGTTCGCAAAGGAATCGCCGATCTTGCGACTGCCGATCGTGCCGCCAAAATTCTGAGGACCCTCATATTTGCCGACAGCTTTGAAGGCGGAAGGCGTCGTGTCCTGTCCCCAGGCCACGGCGAAATTAAAGCGATCGTAATAAGTGAAGACGATGCCGCCCTCTGGCCGTTCATCCACAGGCGGGCCGAGCCGCGCTTCCGCTGTGGTCCTTCTCGTTTGGAAGGTCAGACCACCGATCGAAAGGTTATGCAAAATGGGATCGACCAGCGGGGCGAAGAAGCGCTGCGGCTGGCTGAAATAAATAAGACCAATGGGAAGATCGGCTGTTTTATTGAGGTATACCCCGCCCCGACGGAAGTCGAGCTGATACGACGAGGCATCTTCATTGAACTGACAGGTCAAAGATTTTTCACAGTCGTAGGTGCTCGGCTGACCTTCGAAAGCCGCACCGATCGTCAGCATGAAACTGCGCACGTCGTTGATGGAACCAATGCGTCCCGCCATCGGCTGACCTATGGAAACTTCACCATAAGGATCGGGAAGTTTCAATTTACCGGCATAACCGTCCAGAACGACGATCAAGCCCGGCACAGGATCCGCACCCGCGCCCCAGATGACCGCGATATGCTCCTGATAGAAATCCGCGCTTTGATTGCTGGAATAATAAACCAGAGTCTGCATCGCTTCGCTATAGCGGGTATTCATGGTGATACCGGCGACGCTCGTGCCGAAGACTATGGGTTCAACCATATTCTTGTTGCGGCGCTGCTCTGCTTCCTCGGGATCAAGGTTTGCGCCCTTCCCTTCCACAAATCCACCCTCGGGTCTGGTCGGCAGCGTGCGGGATGCAGGGACCGCGTCTTCGCTTAGGACAGCCGCGATGTAATCACCCTGAGTTTGATTTTTGACCTTTTTCGAACACGCCGTAGCCATGGCAAGGCACATGACCGCAATGGGTAGTTTGGGGTAAAGCATAAACCCTCCGTTTCCGTACCCTATCGGACGAAATCAGAGAATTCTTGAGTATTTCTAAAAATTTAGAGGAGGAAATCGAATATCTGTCGGGAATGATTATGCTTCTGCGTCCCTGCAAAAGCCTGTCTTTCGTGTCACTTAGCGAAAGGACGCCCTATTCGGGAAAACGTCCTGCTGCCTTTTCGGACATCAGCCCATGATGAACCTGGGTCGCCTGGGAGGTCGCGATATCACTGAACACTTGCTCGGCCAGCTCGGCGAAACCGTTGTTCCGCACGGAAAGGCGGATGATGGTGATCAGCGTGCTGCCGCCATCCTCGTTGCCGATCGTGATGGTCGTTGTGTTGTAGTATTTGAAATCGGGATTCCCGCTGTCGATCAGATGTTCCGCGCCGATCCCGATATCGGGATTGCCGCCTTCGACCTGATAGCTGTTCAGTTCGGTTTTTCTATCATTGGAAAACGAGGTCTGAGCCGGTGTCTGCACATCCGAATGATAGGCGAGGCGCCATTTGCCAAACTGCAGATCGCCACCCAGGGAGTCGGTCAGATCTTCAAGGACCTCGCCTTCGAGTTTCACATAAGGAAACTCGCTGGTCGCCACCATGTAGGACGGGATCTGGGCGCTGCGCACCCATTTCGGAGCGATCGGCACCCGATAAACGGTGACATAGGTCCCGCGGGTGAAGCCATCGTTTTCGTGCTCCAGTTCGAGCTTCACGGAGCGCGGGGCGCTGCCGATGCGGCCCGCATAGCGGTCGATCAGCGTGAAGGTCTCGTTCGGTTTTTTGTTGTCGCAGAGGACTGCGAGTTCGGAATTGAAGTCTGACTTCAGCGGCAGCTTATAGACATGCACGCAGAAGATATCCTTCAGATCCTTGCGGATCGCCGTGGGTTCGGCGGATAGGTCACCGACCTCGGCCCAGGTTTGAACGGGAGCGGAAGCGAACGAGCGAAGGCCTTCGTTCTTCGTTTCTGAATCCTTGTTTTTCTCGCAGGCCACAAAAAGGGCCAGACCAGCGAAGAGGATGCTTGCGAAATTCATGGTGGTCTCCCTTATTGCTTCAGGCCGTTATACATGCTGTCGGCCGCATGCTGGGCGATTTCCTGAATCGACTTGGTGGCCGTCGCAGGGAAGCCCTGGTTGCTCAGGACAAAGTGAAGAAGCGTGATGACTACGGCTCCGCCTTTGCCATCGTTATAACCGGATCCATCATTGAACGAGACGTTCAGCATCACCGAGCGGCTGAAGTTCGGGTTTTCGGTATCGGTCAGGTGCTCGACGCCGAAGCCCATTTCCTCGTTACCGGATTGAACCTGGTAAAGGTTATACTGCGTCTTGCGCTGACTCGTCAGAGTCAGTCCCTGTGTGCCTTTGATGGCCAGATCATAGTTCATGTCCGCCGACCAAAGGTGCAGGCCGGAATCAAGGGGATCATCCATACGGCGAGCAGCCCCGGCTTTCACGTCGATGGTATCGGTCGTGAAGCTTTGGGCGACGTAATCATAAATAGGACGGGCTTTGACTTCAAAAGGACGAATGGGCACATGAAAAGCCCAGGCGATCAAAAATTCAGAGCGATCACCGTCTGGATCATGCTGAGCCTGAAGGAGCTGAAGCTTATAGCCACCCGGAGTCTGGGCCAGGGCGTCCTTTCTGAAGGCCAGAAAGTCCTTGGTGGGCTTGCCGTTCAGGCAGAAAAAGGCGATTTCCTCTTTCACGTCGGAACGAAGCTTCAATTTTTCAACATTTTCACAGTAGAGTTTCGGATAGTCGATGACCGTAGGGGCATCGACGGCCGGTTTCTCATCCGCGGCGGCCGCGGCGGGAGCCTCGGACTCAGCCGATGAGCTGCTGTCGGATTTTTTGCAGTGACTGACGCCAATGGCCAGTAGGAACAGGAGCGCCTGAGTTGTCTTCATGGTTTTCGTCCTTGTGTGCTTGCGTTTTCGTTATTTTCCAGACTTGCTGATCAGATACTGTTCGAGCATCTTGGCGACGGCTATATTCAGGTTCGTCATGGTCACCTTCATACGCTCGGGTTCGATGCGGTTTTTGATCACCAGATTGGTCACGAAGACCATATAGGACTGGCCCGCATCACCCTTGATGCCGATGGTCAGACCCTGAGCCTTGTGATAGTACTCATTGGTGTCAGCATCCAGCAGGTGTTCACTGGACACAGCGATGTCACGGTTGTTCTCGACCAGAAGATAGGTGTTGAATTCCGTGCGGCGGATATCATGGATACTCGCGCCATTGGCCAGCTTCAGATCGTAGTTCAGAACGATCTGCTCGACGCTCGCGCGGCCAGGAAAGGACTGGCGGGATTCCACCTTGATGTAGAGTTCGGAACTGCCCTCTTTGATACCGGCTGCGAAAATGTCATGCGGCTTGAGATCCGCGAAGAGCGACGGATTTTCGAGCGGAGCCTTGATCGCAAAGATCAGGCTCAGTTCCGTCACGAAGTTTTCGCCGGTTTCGATCTTGAGCACTTCCACCTGCGGGGTGCCCGTGCCGGTATAGGCGTTGGTCACAGCGCGTTTGAAAGCCTGAGAGGTCGCGTTTCCTTCACAGATCAGTTTGAATTCGCCGCTGAAATCGGCCTTCTTTGCATTGCCGAGGACGCGAGGGCCTTCCTCGCAGAGCACCTGCTCGGCGCCACGGTTATCGATCGTCGTGCCGATGACAGCCCCTTCGATCACCTGGTTGCCCGACGAGCCACCGCTGGCACTATCCACCTTGGAACCTTCAAAACTGCCGCTTTTGGGTGTACAGGCACCCAGGAACATCACGGCACCGGCGAACATATAATTTACTGTTTTACGAGACATGACAGTTTCCCTCTCTCTTCGATTATTTGCTTTGTGCTGCGTAGAGCGACCTAAGGTCCGCTTCGATAAAACGCATGAACGCTTCCGTTACGCGCTCGGGCTCGTCGCGGCTGTTCATCACGAAGTTCAGAACGGTGATACTGATCGAGCCATTGGCATTGGCTGGATCCCGCATCACGCCGCGCAGGACGACGGCTTTTTTGAACTGCTCCGAAGGCGTTCTGAGTGTACGGACGGCGGCAAAGAAATCGAAGTTATTGGGATGCATGCGATAAAGTTTCAGATCATGGACCGATACCTCATCGAATTCCACAGCGGCCTTGACGATGGTACGCTGCTCGACGGTGAAGGCTGTATCCGCATCGCCCGTGTTGGGAACCGGCGTTCCGAACTTGGGGCGAATGGTCAGAGGATCGCCGACGTAGGGCGTCGGAACATTTTTCTCTTCACCCAGAAGCGTGGGGACGGGTGGCTTGGGAATTTTCATGGCGTATGCGACGGTGAGCTGAATGGTCTGCTGATCTATGATGGTATTGGCTATGGTCTGGATAACCGGAGTTCCGGTTCCGGTATAGGCGCTGGCCACGAGCGTTCCGAACAGGGGCGCAGGCACCTGGTTCGGGCAAATCAGGTTGGCTTCATCCTGAAAGCTCTGCTTGGTGATGGCAAACATGTTTTTGAAGCCGAGGCAGAAGTTCTCAGGCGTCAACGCCAGAACATTCTTCGGCGGAATAAGATGCTGTGCACTGGTCGTTTGGGCTTGCACGGTGACCGGCAAAACCAAAAGTAGCATACGAACCCAACTCGTTCTCATGTATAACCCCTGCATTAGTTTGTCTTGTAAAGAGCAACGTCCATGCCGGTCACAAGTTGCGGGATTTGCCGCCGCTTAGTGCCGAGCGGGGGTGGCAGTCGAATTCATGGATTTGATTTAACTATTTGTTTTTATTATAATTATCGAAGATTGACATGTAAAACTTCGGGGATTTTCATTCGCTGATTTTCATAAAGGATTTCAAGGGGGAAGGCGTATAAAAACAGGCGGCACAGTCCTGGTTTGCCAGAACCGTGCCGCGACGAATGAGGCAGGCGCATTAAGCTTTGCGGCGCATGGCCCGCATGGACGGGAGACCACTGCCGCTAGTATCCACACCAAGAGCATGCAGCATACCGGCGTAAATTTCCTTCTCCGTCATTTCACGACCGGGTTCAGGATCGCCGGTTTCTGGATCGAAACCATAGGTTTTCAGGGTCTTGTTATCCACTCCACCCAGAACCCGCCCACCGTTCACCAGGGGCGAGATGATGACGACACCGTTATTCACATCGTGGCCCGTGGGAAACTCACGCAGATTCTCCCGACGGGTTTTATCACGGCCGAATTCGGTGGCGATATAGATCATGGAATGATCCCAGTAGCTTTCGCCGTTCTGGTATTCCGTAACCTTGAGCAGCGTGATCAAGCGATCCAAAGTATCCAGAATGCGGTGCCACAGCACGGCCTGTGTGGACCGATGCGCGTTGTGCGAATAGTCGAAGGCCGTTGGGGTGTTGGTCAGAAGAGGATTGTCCTCATCCTTGCCATCGATCGTGACGTTCATACCAAGGCCGAAGGTCGCTGTGCAGGTCAGGCCCTGAGTGACGCTCAGATAAGCGAGCAGAGCCTGCGTTTGCAGGGGATCAGGACCGATATCGGGAAAGACTTCCCGCAGGATTTCACCATCGCGATTGGGATCCAGGCCGAAATTTTTGAAGGGCAGATCCTTGCTGTCGGCAAAGGGATTGAGCTTATTGATCGCATCGGAGTTTTCAAAAACGGATTGACGGGCGCGGTATTTCATCCAGTCCTGGATCAAAGGACTGGCGCCGAAAGTTTGATAGAAAGCCGACTGCGGCTCGAGCTTTTGATCCCGCAGCTGACGCGCCATGGCCACGAGGGCATCATCGGGAACGCCCTGCAGACCCTTATAACCATGCAGCGAAAACGGGAAAAATGCAGGGTCGGGAACCGGCTCCGCCATGGCAAAAGACGGCAGCGTGCGATCACGGCCGTGCTCGGCGTAACCCACTGTCGCCATGTTGATGTTGGGAAGCAGCATCCCGCGACCATACTGAGCCGCGACCGCTTCCTGCAGCGTGCGTCCATTCCAGGCATCATAGCCGGTGACGCTGCGCTGCTGCGCGACGGGATGAGCGACGGCCGTGCCGGTGCAGGTCGCGACCATGATGTCGTTTTTATATTTATTGAGAAAACGTGACTGCACGGCTTTCACGGGAAAGGGCAGAGCGCCGATGGCATCCGCGGCCATATCCACGGCGCGCAGGTCGGTGCCGTCCACGGATTTTACCAAAAGATCCGGGAAGACATTCAAGGTTGCGGCATCCTTGACTTCCGATGCGCGTCGCGCCAGGAAGCAGTCATTGATCGAGGCTCCACCCATGGCGGTGAAGACGAAAAGAAATTTTTTAGGGCCGGACACTGCGTCCTGGGACGTTCCCGACATTTGAGTTTTCTGAGCTTTGAGGCAGCTCGTCAGAAGGGGCGAACCCATCATCATCTGCAGAACCTTGCGGCGATCGAATCTCGTTTTCATATGTCTCCCTCCCGTTTTTAGTAAAATGCGGCTTCCACGCTGGTCAGCACAGCGTAACAACTCAGGGCCATCCAGTTGCGTGCGGCCCCGACAGGCTGCTGGGCATAGACGGCTTCATAAAACTGCAGAAGATTGTCCAACTCCGAAGCTGTGGCATCGCGAAGAAAGGCTCTCTGATAGAGAGTATGAATCGCGTTGGTCACGGCGTCTGATTTCACAAGGCGTCCATCCGCGCTCAGCTCGACATCCTTGAAGATGACGGCCCGCGCTGGATTCACAAGGTCCATGCCCGCCCTTTGCATGCAGGCGGAAAGGACAAGGCGATCAAGCGACATCGCTGAGGTTGCGCTGATCTGCTCGGGATGACGATACTGGGCGTTGCCATATGCGTTCATGCTTCCAAGGCTCACCTTATGCACGAGGTCGGCGCAGGGCATCCGGCCGAGTTCCAGGCACATCCCCTGGGGATCGAGCACCAGGATCTTGGCGAGGTTATTGCGCAGAAGATCCGCACGCATGCGCTTGACCTGGGCCTTGGGCGAAGCAGTCAAAGGAGTTGCCTGTTCCTGTTTTACGGCCGCAGGCCCGCCGCTCAGCTGCTTGGATTTCTGGCAGCCGAGAGTGAAAAGAATAAGGGCTATGGCAAAGACCTTAAAGCCGAGGGCCTGTTTGCTTCTGTTAGGGCACACTGTAAGCCTCCGTCTTGATAAGGTCGTGCATCATCGCGCGAACGTTATAGTTATGCACCGTCTTGAAATCACGCCAGAGCTTCACGAATTCAGCATTCTCTTCCGAACGCGGCTCGTGGCCGATCATCACCCGCCAGTAATCGCGCACGGTATTCGCGGCGAAAAGATCGCTCTCCACCACGGCCTCGGCCCACTGACGAAGGTTCTCGACGCGCTTGCCAAAGATATACCCGGCTTCCGGCATGTTCTTGATACCCGGGAACTGCTGATCCAGGTATTCCATGCGTGGTAGCGAGTAGGACAAGGGCGTCAGGTTTCTTTCATCACCCAGGTTGGCAAGGTTTTGCAGGGCGGTTGCGCTCTGACCCTGCAGCACCGCTGTGGTTCCCGTCAGGCCATTATAGTTGCGGAAAGGATAGGTCAAAGGATCAATCGCCGCGTGACACTGCGCGCATTCAGGGCGCGTGACGCCTTTGGAATCATAGTCCGCGAAACCGCTCAGGGCCGGGTCCACAGTGTTCAGTCCCTGCATATTC